>NZ_JBISWK010000081.1:0-59624 GCF_044462205.1 Kocuria rhizosphaericola
CCGTCCCGTGCCGGCGCACGCCCGCTCGACGTCCTCACCACCCCGCCCCCACAGAAAGGAGATCTCGCCGTGACCGAGATCCAGTACCGGCTCGAGCAGGTCCGTCGCGTCGACGGAGCCCTCCCGGGCCCGAAGTCCCGCGAGCTGACCGAGCGGCGTGCCGCGGCCGTCGCCTCCGGAGTCGCCTCGTCCGTGCCGGCCTACGCCTCCGACGTCGACGGCGGGATCGTGCTCGACGTGGACGGCAACCAGCTTGTCGACCTCGGCTCCGGCATCGCCGTGACCACCGTGGGCGGCTCCGCCCCCGCCGTGGTCGCCAAGGTGCAGGAGGCGGTGGAGCACTTCACGCACACCTGCTTCATGGTCACCCCGTACGAGGGCTACGTGGCCGTCTCGGAGAAGCTCGCCGAGCTCTCCCCCGGCGACTTCCCGAAGAAGGCGGCACTGTTCAACTCCGGCTCCGAGGCCGTGGAGAACGCCGTGAAGATCTCCCGCGTGCACACCGGCCGCCAAGCCGTCGTCGTGTTCGACCACGCCTACCACGGCCGCACGAACATGACCCTCGCGATGACCGCCAAGGTGATGCCCTACAAGCAGGGCTTCGGCCCGTTCGCCGGGGAGGTCTACCGTGTGCCCGTGTCCTACCCGTTCCGGGACCCGGAGGGCATGACCGGCGCCGAGGCCGCCCGCCGCGCGCTGCTCCAGGTGGAGAAGCAGGTCGGCGCGGAGAACGTCGCCGCCGTCGTGATCGAGCCCGTCCAGGGCGAGGGCGGGTTCATCGTCCCGGCCGACGGCTTCCTGCCCGCGCTGTCCGAGTGGTGCACCGGCAACGGCGCCGTGTTCGTCGTCGACGAGGTGCAGTCCGGCATCGCGCGCACCGGCGAGTGGTTCGCCGTGGACCACGAGGGCGTCGTCCCCGACCTGATCACCGTGGCCAAGGGCGTGGCCGGCGGCATGCCGCTGTCCGGCGTGGTCGGCCGCGCGGAGATCATGGACTCCGTGCACGCCGGCGGCCTCGGCGGCACGTACGGCGGCAACCCCGTGGCCTGCGCCGCCGCCCTGGGCGCGCTGCAGACCATCGAGGAGTGGGACCTCGTCGCCCGCGCCCGCAGGGTCGAGGAGATCATCCGCGAGGAGCTGGCCCCGGTGGCCGAGGAGACCGGCATCGTGGGCGAGATCCGCGGCCGCGGGGCCATGATGGCGCTCGAGTTCGTCCGGCCCGGCGGCACGGAGCCCGACGCCGACGCCGCGAAGGCGATCGCCGCGGACTGCCTCGCGCAGGGCGTCATCGTCCTGACCTGCGGGACCTTCGGCAACATCGTGCGCCTGCTGCCTCCGCTCGTCATCGGTGAGGAGCTGCTGCGCGACGGCCTGCGGGTGCTCGCGCAGGCCGTCCGCAGCGCGGCGCAGTAGCACCGCCGGCCCGCCGTCACGAGGGGCTCCTCCGCACGGAAGACGCGTCTCCCGCCGTGCGGAGGAGCCCCTCGGGCGTGCCCGGTGACGGACGGCCCCGGGCACGGTGGGCGTCAGCCGGAGCAGCGCTCCTGCAGGCCCCTGACCTCCTGGACCACGCTGATGAAGGAACGTTCGCCCTGACGGAAACCGGAGACCGCCTCACGGACCGAGGTCAGCTGCCCGGACAGCTCGTCCGGGGCGGTGGCGGCGAGCTCGTCGACCTCGGCGAACAGTCCCGCGGGATCGTCCCTCAGCTGCTGCGGGGCGGAGTGCACGGTCTCGAGCACGCGGGCGCACGTCTGCTGGACGGTGGCGACCGACGCGTCGTCGGAGGCCGTGGGGGCGCTCGTGGCGGCGGAGGCCGTGGGGGCGCTCGTGGCGGCGGACGCCGGACCGTCCTGCCCGGCACCGGCAGCGGGGTCCCGGTCGGCGAGGGAACAGCCGCTGAGGGCCAGGAGCAGGACGGCCGCCGTCACCGCGCGGGTCACCGAGGGAAGGGGCACACGGTCTGTCGGCACGGGGATCTCCTGCGGGGTCGAGGAACCGGAGGGGCGTGGGCACGCCCCGACACCCGTCAAGCCTACTAGCCTGGGCCCAGCACCCCGCGGACCCCGGACGGGAACCGCACGACCCCGGACAGGAGCCTCGGTGACCCCGATCGGAGACCTCAGCGCCGTGCAGCTGCGGGACGCGCTGGCGCGCGGAGACGTGGGCGCGGTCGAGACCGCCGAGCACTTCCTGGCCCGGATCGAGGAGCGCAATCCGGCGCTGGGGGCGTTCGTCCACGTGGCCCCTGACCTCGCCCTCGCCCGGGCCCGCGCGCTCGACGCGCTGCCCGCCGGGGCCGCGCGCGGGCCTCTGCACGGCGTGCCGCTGGCGGTGAAGGACCTGCACGACGTCGCGGGGATGCCCACCACCTACGGTTCCGCCGCGGTGGCGGGGCAGCCCGGGGGCGCGCCCGTGGCGCGGACCGACGACGACCTCGCGGCCGTGCTGAGCGCGTCCGGTGCCGTGTGCCTGGGCAAGACCCAGGTGCCCGAGTTCGGCCTCAACTGCTACTCCGAGAACCTCGTGGCCCCGCCCGCCCGGAACCCGCACGACCCGTCGACGGGGGCCGGCGGCTCCTCGGGCGGTCAGGCCGCGGCCGTGGCGGCGGGCCTGCTCCCGGTGGCGCCGGGTTCCGACGGCGGAGGGTCGGTGCGCATCCCGGCGGCGGCGTGCGGGCTGGTCGGGCTCAAGCCCAACCGCGGCCGGGTGCCCACCGCGGACGCGCAGTCCGACGCCGCCCAGCTGGTGGTGAACGGCCCCCTGGCCCGCACGGCCGAGGACGCGGCGCTGCTGCTCGACATCCTCTGCTCCCCCGCGCCCGGCCCGGCGCACGGCAACGTGGTGCGCCGGGCGGTGCGCGCCGCCCCGCAGGGGTCGTTCCTCGACGGCGTGCGCGCGGCCCGGCGGGGCGATCCGCCGTGGGGGGACCGGCCGCTGCGGATCGGGGTGAGCACCGCCTCCCCGTTCGACACCGTCCAGGACATCGAGGTCTCCCCGGAGGCGCGCGCCGCCCTCGACGCGGGCGTCGCCGGGCTGCGGGCCGCCGGGCACGAGGTCGAGGAGGCCGGGCTGTCCTACGACCCCGAGTACCCCGGGGCGTTCTTCGACGTGTGGACCACCTCGATGGGCACCGCGCCCCTCGACGACGACCAGGCGGAGAGGCTGACCGGGCTCGCGGGCGCCTTCCGGGCCCGCGCCCTGCGCCGGTCGGCGGTCGAGCTGGCCCGGGCCGTGAACGTGCTGCGCCGCGTCGAGCAGGACGTGGTGCGCGCGTACGGCGCCTGGGACGTGGTCCTGACACCCGCGCTCGCCATGACTCCGCGCCCGCTGGGCTGGTACTGGGAGGGCTACGACCTCGCGGACCCCGCCGGCGCGGACCAGGACTACCTGCGCCAGTGCCGGTACACGCCGTGGACCTCGATCGTGAACGTCGTGGGCCTGCCCGCGGTGACCGTCCCGACGCTGTGGACCCGCCCGGCGGGCGACGACGACGCACCGCTCGTGCCCATGGGCGTCCAGCTCATCGGCCGTCCGAGCGCGGAGGCGCAGCTGCTCGCCGTCGTCGCCCAGCTCGAGGACCTGGGTCTGCCCGGGCCCCGCCCCGCGGCCTAGGAGTGGCCCAGGGCCTCCTCCGCCTCGGGGTCGTCCCCCGGCTCGGTGGCCGCTTCGGGGTCCTCCTCCGGCTCGAAACCGGTCGCGTTCTCGTCGGTGGTCAGCCCGATGCCCTGCTCGTTGTCCGGGACGGTGCCCTCCGGGCCCTTGCCCGAGCCCTCGGTCGACTCGTCGGGTGCGTTGCTCATGGTGTCGGTCCCCTCGTTCGGTCCTGCCCGCTCTGGTGCCCTCATCCTGTCCCACCGGCCGCGATTCCTCCAGCCCCCGGTGCGGCCCGCTCCCGCCCGGCACGGAGCACGAAACCTGGCGACCCGATCGCGTGCCAGTCCCCGCGCGCCGTCCGCCCGGCGGTAGGTTGGGCGCCATGACCAACCGTGCGGGCACCGTCGCCCAACCCAGTGACCTCGTCGACCTCGGCAAGCTCCTCGACGCCTACACCGACGTCGCGCCCGACCCGTCGGACCCGGACCAGCGCGTGGCCTTCGGCACGTCCGGGCACCGGGGCTCGTCCCTCAAGGCGTCGTTCAACGAGCAGCACATCGCGGCGATCACGCAGGCCATCGTGGAGTACCGCGCCGGCCAGCAGATCACGGGCCCGCTGTTCATGGGCAAGGACACCCACGCGCTGTCCGGGCCCGCGCAGGACACCGCCCTCGAGGTGCTGGCCGCCAACGACGTGACGGTGCTGCTGGACTCCCGGGACGGCTACGTGCCCACCCCGGCGCTGTCCCACGCGATCCTGACCCACAACACGGGCCGGGCCGAGGGGATGGCCGACGGCATCGTCATCACGCCCTCGCACAACCCGCCCTCCGACGGCGGCTTCAAGTACAACCCGCCCAACGGCGGCCCCGCGGACAGCGACGCCACCGAGTGGATCGCCCAGCGCGCCAACCAGTTCCTCGAGAACGGCATGGCGGGAGTGCGCAGGGTGCCGCTGGCCCAGGCGCGGGCGGCCGGGACCACCGGCGGCTACGACTTCCTCGAGGAGTACGTGCGGACGCTGCCGGAGGTCGTCGACCTCGACGTGGTCCGCGACTCCGGGCTGCACATCGGCGCCGACCCCATGGGCTCGGCCTCCGTGGCCTACTGGGGCGAGATCGCCCAGCGCTTCGGTCTGAACATGACCGTGGTGAACCCGGAGGTGGACCCCCAGTGGGCGTTCATGACCCTCGACTGGGACGAGAAGATCCGGATGGACTGCTCCTCCCCGTCCGCCATGGCCTCGCTCATCGGGAACCGGGACAAGTACGACATCGCCACCGGCAACGACGCCGACACGGACCGCCACGGCATCGTGACCCCGGACGCGGGCCTGATGAACCCCAACCACTACCTGGCGGTGGCGATCGACTACCTCTTCCGCGAGCGGACCGGCTGGTCGCCGGACGCCGGGGTCGGCAAGACCCTGGTGTCCTCCTCGATCATCGACCGGGTGGCGGCCTCCCTGGGCCGCGAGCTCGTGGAGGTGCCGGTGGGCTTCAAGTGGTTCGTGCCCGGGCTGATGGACGGCTCGATCGGCTTCGGCGGCGAGGAGTCCGCGGGCGCGTCCTTCCTGCGCCGGGACGGCTCCGTGTGGTCCACCGACAAGGACGGGATCATCCTGGCGCTGCTGGCCGCGGAGATCACGGCCCGCACCGGGAAGACCCCGTCCCAGCGCTACGCGGAGCTCACCCAGGAGTTCGGCGCCCCCGTCTACCAGCGCATCGACGCCCCGGCGAGCCGGGAGCAGAAGGCCGCCCTGAAGAAGCTCTCCCCGGCCCAGGTGGAGGCGGACACCCTGGCCGGCGAGCAGATCACGGCGAAGCTGACCAACGCCCCCGGCAACGGCGCGGCGATCGGCGGGCTGAAGGTGACCACGAAGAACGCGTGGTTCGCGGCGCGGCCGTCCGGCACGGAGGACGTCTACAAGATCTACGCGGAGTCGTTCCTCGGCGAGGAGCACCTGGAGCAGGTCCAGCAGGAGGCCAAGGCCCTGGTGGACGGCGTCATCTCCTGACCGGAGGCGGTCCGGGCCGGTCCTGCGGCCGGACCCAGACCGCCTCCGCGGCGAGGACGTCGACCTCGACGACGTCCCCGCCCACCAGCACGGACACCGCACGGGCCCGGTGCTCGCCGAGCACGAGCTCCGTGCCGGGCCGGATCCCGGCGGTCCCGAGCCGGCGCAGCACGTCCGGATCCGCGTCGGAGACCCGGGCCACCAGCACGGAGCTGCCCGGCGGGACGTCGGCCAGGAGCACGGCCGGCGCGGACGGCACGGTGCCGTCCCGCCGCGGGATCGGGTCACCGTGCGGGTCCCGCTCCGGGTGGCCCAGCAGTGCCTCCAGCCGCGCGACGAACTTCTCGCTCACGGCGTGCTCGAGCACCTCGGCCTCCTCGTGGACCTCGTCCCACCCGTAGCCGAGGCGGCCGGTGAGGAACGCCTCGAGGATCCGGTGCCGCCGGACCATCTGCACGGCGACGTCCCGGCCCCGGTCGGTGAGGACGATCCCGCCGTGGGCGGGGCGGCTCAGCAGGCCCTGGGCGGTGAGCTTCTTGACGGCCTCCGACACGGTGGACGGGGACAGGCCCAGCCGCTGGGCCAGCCCGGTGGTGGTCACGGCGTCCGAGGACCACTCCTGGGCCAGCCAGACGGTCTTCAGGCAGTCCTGGACGGACCGGTTCAGCTCTTCCGCGCGCACGCCCCCAGGGTAGCGGCCCCCGGGACCGCGAGCCCCCGTGCCGTTCCGTGCAGGACGGGGAGGGACGCATTTTCCACACCAAGGGCCCCCGGATCGAGCAGAACCAGCGAAAGAGCGCGATGTTTCGAAGTGTGACGTCTCCCGCGACGTCCCGGAGCAAGGAGCCTAGCCTGGAACCAGTGCCCGCGCGGCTCGGCCGCGGCCCCCTTCCGGAAGGAATCCCATGTCTCTGCACCTGCTCGAGATCGTTCCCGCCTCCGCGTCGAAGGACGCCGTGACCCAGCTCATCGCCACGGTCTCCGAGGCCGTCTCCGCGGCGGGCGCCGAGTTCATCGAGTCCCAGGTCACCGCCGATCACGGACGGGTGTTCGTGATCGTCGAGGCCGACAGCGACGAGGGCCTCGCCCAGACGGTGCGCACCGCCGCAGGGGACGCCGCCGCGGAGGTGACCGGCCCTGACGCCGTCCGCCTCGTGGGCGCCGAGCTCGAGGACATCAAGAAGCTCAAGGGCGACGCGCAGTTCCTGGTGGAGTGGGACATCCCCGCGGAGATCACCATGGAGCAGTACCTGGCGCGCAAGAAGGCCAACTCCCCGAAGTACGCAGAGGTCCCCGAGGTCTCCTTCCTGCGCACCTACGTGCGCGAGGACACCGCCAAGTGCCTGTGCTTCTACAACGCTCCCGACGAGGCGTCCGTGGAGCGCGCACGCCAGGCGGTGGGCACCCCGTTCGACCGGATGTTCAAGCTCAACGTCTGAGCGGGACGCAGCACTCGACGACACGGCGGCCCCCACGAGCCGGGGGCCGCCGTCGTGCTTCCCGCCCCGGGTCCGTCCGCCGCGCGGACGAGCCCGCCCCGCACTCCCAGGCAGAACGGAAGACCCATGACACAGTCCACGCGATCCCCGTCCACGGCCGGCGGGCCGGTCCCCGAGAGCCGGCCGCTGCTCGCGCCGCTCGTCGACTACCCGGACCACGACTTCGTCCGCCGCACCGCCGCGGCCCGTGCCCGCGACGTCGACACGGCCGCCGCCTCCCCGCTGGAGACCCTGCGCGAGCTGGGCGACCGCGGGCTGCTGGACCTCGGCCTGACCGGGTCGCTGGCCACGCAGGCCGCCGTCGTGTTCGACCTCGCCACCGAGTGCACCGCCACGGCGTTCTCCCTGTGGGCGCACCGGGCGACCGTCGAGTACCTCGCCGCCACCGGCACGGAGCTCTCCGCCGACGTGCGGTCCGGTGCCGTGCCCGGGTGCTCGGCGATGGCGCCGGCGTTCAAGGACGCGGCCGGCATCGGGGAGATCCCCGTGACCCTCACCGCCGGCCCCTCGGGACCGGTCCTCAACGGCACCGTGCCGTGGGCCTCCAACCTGTACCCCGAGGGCGTCGTGGTGCTGCCCGCCGTGCGGGAGGACGGCTCGCGCGCGGTGCTCCGGACCCGGGTCTCGGCGCCCGGCGTGACAGTGCGGCTGCTCGAGAACCTGATGGCGCTCAACGCGACGGCCTCGGGCGTGCTCGTGCTCGAGGACGTGCCCGTCGACCTGGCCGAGGACCTGCTCAGCGAGGACGTCCCGTCCTTCCTCGCCGCCGTCAGGGGCCCGTTCCTGCTGCTGCAGACCGCCTTCTGCCTCGGCCTCTCGGCCGCCGCGCTGACCGCCGCGCACGAGGCCCTGCAGGGCGTCGCCGAGGTGTTCCGGGAGGAGCTGGAGGAGGCGACCGCCGAGTACCGGCGCCTGCGCACCGACCTGCTGCGCCTGGCGGACACGCCCCGCGAGGCCGGCCCCCGGGAGCTGTTCTCCCTCCGGCTGGACGCCGCGCTGCTCACGGGCCGGGCCACCCGGATCGAGGGGAAGGTCGTGGGCGGGCGCGGCTACGCCATGACCTCCCCCACGGCGCGCCGGGCCCGCGAGGCCGCGTTCCTGCCCGTGCAGTCCCCGACGGAAGGTCACCTGCGGTGGGTACTGCAGAACCTGGCCTGAGCCGCGCCGCGCCCGCCTCGCGGCCGGCGCTCACCGTCCGCGGCCTGCGCAAGAGCTATCCGGGGGCCTCCGCCCCCGCCCTCGACGGGGTGGACCTGACCCTGCGCAACGGCGAGACCCTCGCGGTGCTGGGCCCCAGCGGATCCGGGAAGTCGACCCTGCTGCGGGCGATCGCCGGGCTCGAGCCCCTGGACGGGGGCAGCATCGAGTTCGGGGACACCGACGAGCGCTTCGCCGTCGTCTTCCAGGACCCCGGGCTGTTCCCCTGGCTCTCGGTGCGCCAGAACATCGCCCTCGGCGGCCGGTACCGGCGCAACCGCGACCGCTTCGAGGACTCCCGCGTGGACGACCTGCTGGGGATCCTCGGGCTGACCCCGCTCGCGCACACCCCCGTCCAGGAGCTCTCCGGCGGGCAGGCCCAGCGCGTGTCGGTGGGCCGCGCGCTCGCGGTGCGCCCCGACGTGCTCCTGCTCGACGAGCCGTTCAGCGCCCTGGACCCGGCGACCCGCAAGGACCTGCAGCTGTGGCTGCGCGCGCTCGCGACCGAGCTCGACCTGACGGTCTTCCTCGTGACCCACGACGTCGACGAGGCCATCACCCTCGGCGACCGGATCGGCTTCTTCGCCGGTCCGCGCGGGTTCCGGCAGCAGTGGGTCCCGGCGCAGGACGGCACGACGGCCGAGCAGATCCTCGCCCACTACCGCGGGAGCGACGACGGCTCCGGGAACTGGGTCATATGAGCGCCGTCGGGCCGAGCCGGCGGGTCCTGCTGCGCGCCGGGGCCGGTGCCGCGGCCCTCACCGGGCTCGGCTGGGGCGCCGGTGCCCTCTACGCGGACAGCCAGCAGGACGCCCGCGGCGCGGCCGGCCCGGCACGCCCCGTGCGGATCGGGTACCTCCCCATCACGGACGCCTCCCCCCTGCTGGTCGCCCACGCCAACGGGTACTACGACGACGCCGCCGTCCCGGTCGCGGACCCGGTGCTCTTCCGCAGCTGGGCGTCCCTGTCCGAGGCGTTCGTGGCGGGCAAGGTGGACGCGATCCACATGCTCATGCCCATGGCGCTGTACATGCGCTACGGGCTGCGGGCCGACGTCCGCATCACGGCCTGGAACCACATCAACGGTTCCGCCCTCACGGTCCGCCCGGACGTGGAACGGCTCGAGGACCTGTCCGGGGAGTCCGTGGCGATCCCCGCGTGGTGGTCCGTCCACAACGTGATCGTGCAGAAGATGCTGCGCGAGGCCGGTCTCACCCCGGTGATGCGGGAGGCCCCGTCCCGGCAGCGCCGCACCGTCGCCCTGCTGCCCATGGCCCCCTCCGACATGCTCCCGGCGCTGAACAACGGGGTGATCGGCGGCTACGTGGTCGCCGACCCGTTCAACGCGGCCGCCGAGGCGAAGGACGTGGGGAACATCCACCGGTTCCTCGGCGACGTCTGGCACGACCACGCGTGCTGCGTGACGATGATGCGCGGCGAGCTCATCCGCAACCGCCCGGCCCAGGCCCAGGGGTTCATGGACGCCCTCGTCCGGGCGCAGGCCTGGGCCCGGCAGAACCGCCCCGAGACCGCGGCGCTGCTCTCCGCCGACTACCTCCCCCAGCCCAGGCCCGTGATCCAGAAGGCCCTGACCTACCACGCCGCCGAGCACCAGGACGCCCTGCACCACCCCGCGTGGAACGGCGAGCGCCTGGACTTCCGCCCGTACCCGTACGCGAGCTTCACCGAGGAGCTGGTGCGCGCCATGCAGGAGACGGTCGTCGACGCGCCGGCCGGGTTCCTCGACGGCCTGGACCCGGCCGCCGCCCATCGCGAGCTCGTCGACGACACGCTCGTGACCCGCAGCATCGAGAAGATCGGCGGGCTGGGCGTCTTCGGCCTGACCGGCACGACCCGCACCGAGGAGATCGACCCATGAGCGCCCCGCACCGGACCCCGCAGGACGCCTCGGGGACCCCCACCGACCTCGACGACGTCGCCCGCACCGGCCCGTCCCGCACCGACCCGTCCCGTACCGGGCCGGACCGCTCCGCTCCGGCGCGGACGACCCGGCGCACCGGGTCCCGCTGGACCGGCCCGGCCTGGGGGATCTTCGGGGTGCTGGTCACGGTCGCCGTGTGGTGGGCGTTCACCCACGCCGCGGCGGGCGCCAGCACGATGATCGCCGCGTTCCAGCCCGAGCGCATGCCCGGCGCCGTGGCCTCGCTGTTCGAGCGGGGCGTGGTGGTCCAGGACGGCCTGACGAGCCTGTGGCGGCTGCTGTGCGGGCTGGCCGTCGCCACGGGCCTGGGCGTGCCGCTGGGCCTGCTCATCGGCTCCTACCGGCGCTTCCGGTGGACCAGCGCCCCGGTGGTGCAGTTCCTGCGCATGGTCTCCCCGCTGTCCTGGGCGCCGGTGGCCGTGGCCCTGCTGGGCGTGGGCAACGCTCCCGTCATCTTCCTCGTGGCCGCCGCCGCCGTCTGGCCGATCACCATGAACACGGCCGCGGGCGTGAAGGCGCTGGATCCGCTGCACCTGCGGGTCGCCGAGACGCTCGGGGCCACCCCGGTCGAGCGGCTGCGCACCGTGGTGCTCCCCAGCATCCGGCCGTTCGTCATGACCGGCGTGCGGCTGGCCCTGGGGATCTCGTGGGTGGTCATCGTCCCGGCCGAGATGCTCGGGGTCAGCAGCGGCCTGGGCTACGAGATCCTCAACGCCCGTGATCGGCTGGCCTACGACGAGATGCTCGTGGTGATCCTCGTCATCGGCCTGCTGGGCATGGCCCTGGACCAGCTCGCGCAGTGGCTGCTGCGCGAGCCGGGCCCGCGCCGCTGAGGCTCAGCGGGCCCGGAAGCGGGCCCGCTTGTGCGAGCCGTCGCAGAACGGCTTGATGGACGAGGCCCCGCAGCGGCACAGCGCCACGGTGGCGCGCCCGGGGTCGATGGGCCGGTCGTCGCCGTCCAGCAGCTCGTAGCCGCCGCGCACCAGCAGCGGGCCGTCGGGGCACACGGTGATCGTCACCGGCTCGGTGGACCCGCCGGCCGCTGCCGGCCCGGGGTCGGGGAGCGACGAAGGGTCGGGGACCGGTCCGGGGTCGGGGAGCGACGAAGGGCCGGGGAGCGGCCCGGAGTCCTCGCTGCGCTGCGCCGCGCTCACCGGACGAGCTCCGCGGCGCCGCGCCGGGCGGGCTCCGCCGTGGCCGGGCGCAGCGCGGACTCCCCCGCCTCCCACCGCCCGAGCGCCTGGTGGGCGGCGAGCGCGTCCAGGTGCAGGACGCAGCGCGCGCCGAAGAAGACGTCCGCCGCGACGGCGGGCTCCTCGACCACGAGGCCGCCGGCCATGTCCCGCGCCGCGATCTGCTCGTGGGCGGCGTCGGCCTCGACGTGCTCGTCGTAGAACGCGGCCGCGGCCGGCAGCCCCAGGCGGTGGAAGCCGCGCGCCAGGAACTTCGAGGGCACGGAGGACGTCATCTCGTACATCGCGAGGTGACCCACCACCGCGCCGCGCAGCCGGCGGTGCAGACCGAACATCGTGATCGTATTGACGCCGGCGAGCCACTCGGCGGGCACCCGGTCCACGGCGCTGCCGTAGGAGTCGTCGAGGCCGGCCTCGCGCATCCCGGCCGCGAACAGGGCCGAGTGCATGCGGGAGGCGTTGCCGCCCCCGTACTCGTCGACCTGGATCTCGATCAGTCCGGCCTTCGCCCGGCCGCTCAGCCGAGGGATGCCCCAGGTGTGCGGGTCGCCCTCCATGAGCTGGTAGACGGACTTCAGCTGCAGGAACTCCCGTGCCTGCTCCCCGTCCGCCCGGCCGGAGAGGTGGCGCGCGAGGCTCGGGCCGTCGTCCTCGGCGGCCATGGCGAACAGGGCGTCGGCGACCGACTGCGGCGTGCCGGGCACGGTGTCGGCGGGCAGCTCCGCGCGCAGCTGCGCCTCGAGCGCGCCGGAGAGGACCTCCCGGGCGCGCAGCAGCTCGGGGTCGCTCTCCCAGCGGTCGTCGACCCCGTCGACGCCCTGGTAGTGCAGGGCGTGCAGGACGAACAGGCCGAGCTGGACGTCCTCGTCCTCGAGGACCCCGTCCGCGCGGGACACGGCGGCACGGGCGGCCGCCGGCAGGGCCGCGGCCCGGGCCTCGGCCCCGGGGGTGCCGGGCTCCTCCCGGAGCACCGCGAGGAGGTCCTCACCGAGCGGCCCTCGTGGCTGTGGCTGACGCATGTGTCGACTCCTGTCCGGACGTTGGGGGGTGATCGACCACCATCATAGTTTCCGTCACCGTGCTGATCATATGGAGGGCGTCCGACACCTCCCGGGGGCGGGCCCGGCGCCCTGGCCCGCCGGCGGGCCCAGGGCCCCCTCTCCGCCCGGCAGGGGCACCGAGTACAGTGGTGGAGGCCCGGATCCGGGCTCCCACCCCGCCGTCGAGGAGACCCGCATGAGTTCCCCCGTGCCCGGACGCACCGTCACCACCCGCCTCGGCCTGGGCTGGCGCCTCCACGGCGACGGCCGCACCGTCACCGCCGGTGAGGTCGTCACGCCGCGGGAGCGGCTCACCTGGCCCCGCACGATCACGATCGGCGCGCAGCACGTGGTGGCCATGTTCGGCGCCACGTTCCTGGTGCCGCTGATCACGGGCTTCCCGCCGTCCACCACGCTGTTCTTCTCCGGCGTAGGCACGATCCTCTTCCTGGTGATCACCGCGGGCCGGGTGCCGTCCTACCTCGGCTCGTCCTTCGCGTTCATCGCCCCCATCACCGCCTCGATGACCCAGTACGGTCCCGGCGGCGCGCTGGGCGGCGTCCTCATGGCGGGCGCGGCGCTGTTCCTCATCGGCCTGGCGGTGCAGTACGCCGGCACGGCCTGGCTCCAGAAGCTCATGCCGCCCCTGGTCACGGGCACCATCGTGGCGCTCATCGGGTTCAACCTGGCGCCGTCGGCGAAGGACAACTTCATGGCCGCCCCCGTCACCGGGTTCATGACCCTGGCGTCCATCGTCCTGATCTCGGTGGTCTTCCGCGGCCTGCCCGGCCGGCTGTCGATCCTGCTCGGCGTGCTGATCGGCTACCTGACGGCGGTGGTCCGGGGCGAGGTGGACTTCTCCGCGCTCGGCACCGTGTGGCAGGAGCAGGGGCTCTTCGGGCTGCCCCCGTTCCAGACCCCCGAGTTCCACCTGCCCCTGATCGGCCTGTTCGTCCCCGTCGTGCTCGTGCTGGTGGCCGAGAACATCGGGCACGTGAAGTCCGTGGCCCTCATGACCGGTGACGACCTCGACCCCTACATCGGGCGCGCGATCATGTCCGACGGGCTCGCCACCGTGATCGCCGGCTCGGGCGGCGGCTCCGGCACCACGACCTACGCCGAGAACATCGGTGTCATGGCGGCCACGCGCGTCTACTCGACGGCGGCCTACTGGGTCGCCGCCGTCGTGGCGATCCTGCTGAGCGTCTTCCCGGTCTTCGGCGCCGCGGTGGCCACGGTCCCCGCGGGGGTCCTGGGCGGGGCCGCCACGGTGCTGTACGGGATGATCGGCATGCTCGGCGTGCGGATCTGGGTGCAGAACCGCGTGGACTTCTCGAACCCGGTCAACCTCACCACCGCCGCGGTGGCCATGATCATCGGGGTGGCCGACTACACGTGGGAGGCCTCCGGACTGCAGTTCGCGGGCATCGCCCTGGGCACCGCGGCCACGCTCGTCGTCTACCACCTCATGGCGTTCCTCGCCCGCGTGCGGGGGACGGTGAGCACCGACCCCCTCGCCCCCGACACCACGCGGCTGCCCTCGCCCCTGGGCTGAGTGCCGCCGAGCTCCCTTCTACTCGTCGGTAGAGGAAATGTGCCCCCGAGAGGCCGCAACTCTTGGTGAGCCAGGTCTCCTTTCCCCTAGCGTGGAGTGCGGGAAGGCCGAGCAGCCGGCCACGCACCACGAGCTGCAGGGGAGACACCATGCACCACAAACCGTCCGTTCTCGTCCAGGTCGATCTCGACGGCCGGCACATCCGGCTCGTGGTCAGCGGGTGCGTCACCGAGCTCAACCACCGGGCCCTGTGCCCCCTGGTCCGCCGCGCCCGAACCCTGACGCCGGACATCGCCGTGGTCGTGGACCTCACCGCCGCCCACCACGTCGAGCCGGCCGCGGTGGACCTGCTGCGCTGGGCCGCGGAGCACGAGGACGCCGTGCGCGGCACGCCCGCCGTCGACTTCGTGCTGCCCGCCGAGTTCCCCGGGCACGGCACCGTCACCCAGCTCGCCGAGTGGGTGGGCGCCCACCGCCACGCCGGGACCCCCGAGCCCGCACGCCGGGCAGCGCGGTCCCGGACCGCCCCGAGGCCGCGCCTCGCGGGCTGAACCGCCCCGTACCGGTCCCACCAGATGGAGGACAGACCGTGAGCACGATCAGCCGCGCCCTGATGGCGCACCCCGCCGCACCCGAGCTCACGCACGACGAGCGCGCGGCCGAGGCCGAGTGCATCGAGGCGTGCCTCGACACCGCCCAGATCTGCCGGATCGCGGCCGACGCCTGCGTGGAGGAGGACGCCGTCGCGGACCTGCGCGAGTGCCTGCGCACCGAGCAGGACTGCGCGGCGATCTGCTCGGCCACCGCCCAGGTGCTGGCCCGTCTCGGCTTCCCGGAGCCCGGGGACGGCCGGGCCGTGCTGGTGCCGCTGCTCGAGGCGTGCCGGGCGGCGGCCCGGGTGTGCCGGGACGCGTGCCGCAAGCACGACGAGGTCTACGAGCACTGCGCCCTGGCGGCCGAGGCCTGCGAGCGGTGCGACGAGGCCTGCGCGGCCCTGCTGGCCAGGAGGAGCTGACGTGGCCGCCCCCGAGGTCCACTGGTTCGAAGATCTCGGGATCGCGGACGTCCCCCGCGTGGGCGGCAAGAACGCCTCTCTCGGGGAGATGGTCCGGGAGCTGGCGTCCCGGGGCGTGCGCGTGCCGGGCGGCTTCGCGACCAGCGCGGACGCCTACCGGTCCTACGTGACGGCCAACGGGATCGGGCCCGCCCTGCGGGACCGGCTCGAGGACCACCGCGCGGGCCGCGCGACGCTGCGGCAGACCGGCGCCGCCGTGCGCGAGCTGTTCCTGCGCGGCGAGTTCCCCGAGGAGACGGCGCGGCAGATCCGCCGGTTCTACCGGGAGCTGTCCGAGCGCACCGGCCGCGCCGAGCTGTCCGTGGCCGTGCGCAGCAGCGCGACCGCGGAGGACCTCCCGGACGCGAGCTTCGCCGGCCAGCAGGAGACCTTCCTCAACGTGGTCGGCGAGGACGAGCTGCTGGAGGCCTGCCGGAGGTGCTACGCGTCCCTGTTCACGGACCGGGCGATCACCTACCGGGAGCTCAAGCGGTTCGACCACCTCGCGGTCGCCCTGTCCATCGGGGTGCAGGAGATGGTGCGCTCGGACCTCGGCGGCTCGGGGGTGATGTTCTCGATCGACACCGAGAGCGGCTTCCCCCGCGTGGCCGTGATCAGCGCGGCGTGGGGCCTCGGCGAGACGGTCGTGCAGGGCACCGTGGACCCGGACAAGTACCTCGTCTTCAAGCCCCTCCTCGACGTGGCGGAGCTCCCGGTCGTGGAGCGCACCCGGGGGGCCAAGCTGCACAAGCTCGTCCACGACGACGACGCCCCTGCCGGCGCCGCCGCCACCCGGCTCGTGGAGACCTCCCCCGCCGAGCGGGAGGCGTGGGTGCTCGACGACGCCGACGTCCTGCAGCTCGGCCGCTGGGCCGTGCTCGTCGAGGACCACTACGGCCGCCCCATGGACCTGGAGTGGGCGAAGGACGGGCTGACCGGCGAGCTGTTCCTGCTGCAGGCCCGGCCGGAGACCGTCCAGGCCGGACGCAGCGGGACCCGTTTCACGGTCCACCACCTCCAGGAGGAGGGACGCGTGCTCGCGGTGGGCGCCGCGGTCGGGGACGCCGTGGCGACCGGTCCGGCGTGCGTGGTGCGCACCGCGGCGGACATCGAGTCCTTCCGGGACGGGTCGGTGCTCGTCACCGAGATGACGGACCCGGACTGGGTGCCGGTGATGAAGCGTGCCGCCGCGATCGTCACCGACCACGGCGGCACCACCAGCCACGCGGCGATCGTCAGCCGGGAGCTGGGCCTGCCCGCCGTCGTCGGGACCGGCGACGCCTCACGGACGATCCCGGAGGGCCAGGAGCTGACGGTTTCCTGCGCGGAGGGCGACCGGGGCACGGTCTACGAGGGCACCCTCGCGTTCGACGTGGAGGAGGTCGACCTCGGGGAGCTGCCGGACGCGCGCACCGCCGTCATGGTCAACGTGGCGAGCCCCGCAGCGGCCTTCCGCTGGTGGCGGCTGCCGGCCGCGGGGGTGGGGCTGGCCCGGATGGAGTTCGTCGTCAACAACATCGTCGAGGTCCACCCCATGGCCCTCGTGCACCCCGAGCGCGTGCACGACGAGGCGGACCGGCGGCGGATCGCGCAGCTGACGGCGGGCTTCGCGGACGGGCAGGAGTACTTCGTGCAGACGCTGGCGCTGGGCATCGCCAAGCTCGCCGCCCCGTACCACCCCCGGCCCGTGATCGTGCGGCTCAGCGACTTCAAGACCAACGAGTACGCGCACCTCGTGGGCGGTGCGGCCTTCGAGGAGCCCGAGGAGAACCCGATGCTCGGGTTCCGGGGCGCCTCGCGCTACTACGACCCCCGGTACCGCGAGGGCTTCGCCCTCGAGTGCCGGGCGCTGCGGCGGGTCCGCGAGCGCATCGGCTTCGACAACGTGGTGGTCATGGTCCCCTTCTGCCGCACCGTGGCGGAGGCGGACCGGGTCCTGGCCACGATGGCCGAGCACGGGCTCGAGCGCGGGCGGCAGGGCCTGAAGGTGTACATGATGTGCGAGATCCCCTCCAACGTGATCCTGGCCGAACAGTTCGCCACGCGGTTCGACGGCTTCTCCATCGGCTCCAACGACCTCACGCAGCTCGTGCTGGGCGTGGACCGGGACGCGGAGGCCCTGCGCGCGCTGTTCGACGAGCGGGACGAGGCCGTGACCCGGATGATCAGCGAGGCGATCCGCAAGGCCCACGCCGCCGGCATCCCCATCGGCATCTGCGGCCAGGGTCCCAGCAACCACCCCGACTTCGCCGAGTTCCTGGTGCGGGAGGGGATCGACTCGATCTCCCTGAACCCGGACAGCTTCCTGCGCACCGCGCGGCGGATCGCCGAGACCGAGCGGCGCCTCGCGGCCCGGCCCGGGGGCCCCGCGGACGCATGAGCCTCTCCGTGGGCGCACGCCCCGACCTCGACGTCGACCCGGGCCGCGCGGCCCGGCTGCTCGAGTTCCCGCGGCGCTATCCGCTCGTGGCCGTGACCCTGGCCGTGGGCGCCGTGGTCGTGGGGCTGCTGGTCGCCGGGCAACCGGGTCCGGCGCAGTGGCTGGGCTCGGGCTGGGCGCTGGCCGTGGCCGCCCGGGTGGCGTGGGGCATGGTCGGGGACCTCCTCGCCGGGCACTGGGGGGTGGACCTGCTGGCCATCACCGCGATCAGCTCCACCGTGGCGGTCGGCGAGTACCTGGCGTCCCTCGTGGTGGTCCTCATGCTCACCGGCGGGCAGGCTCTCGAGGACTACGCCGCTAACCGGGCCCGCAAGGAGCTCAACACGCTGCTCGAACGGGCCCCGGTGCTCGCCCACCGGCGGCACCCGGACGGGTCCGTCCAGGACGTCCCGGTCGAGGAGGTCCGGCCCGGGGACGAGCTGCTGGTCCGCCCCGCCGAGGTCGTGCCCGTGGACGGCCGGCTGGTCGACGCGGAGGCCGAGTTCGACGAGTCCTCCATCACCGGGGAGAGCCTGCCCGTGACCCGCCGCGCCGGGGATCCGGTGCTCTCCGGCGTGCTCAACGAGCAGCAGGCCGTGGTGCTGCGGGCCACCGCGACCGTGGCGGACAGCCAGTACGCCACGATCGTGGCGATGGTGCGCGAGGCCGCCGAGTCCCGTGCGCCGGTGGTGCGCCTGGCCGACCGCTACGCCGTGCCCTTCACGGCGTTCGCCTTCCTCGTGGCCGGGCTGGCGTGGTGGTACCACGGGGACCCGGTGGTCTTCGCCGAGGTCCTCGTGGTGGCCACCCCCTGTCCGCTGCTGATCGCCGCGCCCGTGGCGTTCCTGGGCGGGATGAGCCGGGCGGCGCGCAACGGCGTCATCATCAAGAACGCCGGAACGCTCGAACGGCTCGCGGCGGTGCGCACCGCCGCCTTCGACAAGACCGGGACGATCACCTACGGCCGCCCCGAGCTGCTGGCCGTCCACGCCCGCCCCCCGTTCCCGGAGGACGAGCTGCTGCGCCTGACGGCGTCCGCCGAGCAGTACTCCTCCCACGTGCTCTCCGCCTCGGTGCGGGACGCCGCGCTCGCCCGGGGGCTGCTGCCGGCCCCGGCCGAGGCGGCCCACGAGGAGGCCACCCAAGGGGTCACCGCCACTGTGGACGGGCGCCTCGTGGTGGTCGGCAAGCGCGCCCACGCGGCCCGCTCCGCCCCGGACGTGGTCGAGCAGGCGCTCGGACCGGGCGAGCTGGCCGTCTACGTGGCCGTGGACGGCCGCTTCGCCGGCACCCTGGTGATGAGCGACCGGGTGCGCGAGGACGCGGCCGCCACGATGGCGCAGCTGACCGGGCTCGGGGTGCGGGAGATCCTCGTGCTCAGCGGCGACGCCCGCGCGACCGTCGAGCACGTCGCCGCGGCGCTGGGCATCACCCGCGCGCTGCCCGAGTGCCTGCCCGAGGACAAGGTCCGCACCGTCCGCGACGCTCCGGACCGGCCGGTGCTCATGGTCGGCGACGGCGTCAACGACGCCCCCGTGCTCGCCGCCGCCGACGTCGGCATCGCGATGGGCGCCCGGGGCGCGACGGCCGCCAGCGAGTCCGCCGACGTCGTGATCCTCACGGAGGACCTCGCCAGGACCGCGACCGCGGTGCGGATCGGCCGGCGCACCATGCAGGTGGCCCTGCAGAGCATCTGGCTGGGCATCGCCCTGTCCGTGGCGCTCATGCTCGTGGCCGCCACCGGGGCGATCCCTGCGATCTTCGGCGCCCTCAGCCAGGAGGTCGTGGACCTCCTGGCCATCCTCAACGCCCTGCGCGCCCTGCGCGGGCCGCGCGGCGAGCCGTGACGGGCCGGCCCCGGTGCGGGCCGCTCAGTGCCGGACCACGAGCACCGGGCAGTGGGCGTAGGCGACGCACGCGTGGGACACCGAGCCCAGTGCCGAGCCGAGCAGTCCGCCGCGGCCGCGCCGGCCGAGCACGAGCAGCTGGGCGGTCTCGCTCTCCGCGACGAGCCGGCCCGCGGGCCGGCCGTGCACCACCGTGGTGCTCAGGCGTGCGGGGACCTCCTCCCCGAAGACGGCCGCGACCGTGCGCGCGAGGATCCGCTCGTGGTTGGCGAGCAGCGCCTCCTCGTCGACGAACAGCTCGGAGTCCAGCACGGTGGGGTCCCCCGCGCACGCGATCGCCTCGAGCGGGGCGTCGAGGACCTCCGCGAGTCCCGCGGCGAGCCGAAGGGCCTCCATCGAGGACTCCGAGCCGTCGATCCCCACGAGGATCCGCTGGTCCGTCGGTGCGCTCATGACCGAACCTCCTTGTCCTGGCCGGCCGGCCGGAGCCGGCCCGTCGATGCCGGGTGGCCCGCGCCGGGCGGCCAGCACCGGCCGGTCAGTGCCGGACGACCAGCACCGGGCAGTGGGCGTGGGCGACGCACGCGTTGGAGACGGAGCCCAGGGCCGAGCCCCGCATGCCGCCGTGGCCGCGGCGGCCGAGGACCAGCATCAGGGCGTTCTCGCTCTCCTCGACCAGACGGGCCGCGGCCCGTCCGTGCATCAGGTCGGCGCTCACGTGCTCCGGGACCTCCCCGCCGAAGGCGTCGGCGACCGTCGCGCGGAGCACGTCCTCGGTCCCGGCCGGTGGCCTGTTCGGGTCGACGGTCTCCCAGCCCTCGTAGACGGGCGGTCCCTGCCAGAACATGACGGCGGTCAGCGGGACGCCCAGGACCCGGGCGATCCTGTCCCCCGTCCGGAGGGCCTCCTTCGAGGAGTCCGATCCGTCGATCCCCACGAGGATCCGTTGCTGCGATGGTGCGACCATGGTCGAACTCCTTCGTTCCGGCGCCCGCGGTCCGTGCCCGGGGCGCGCTCCGTCCGGCAGGTTCCTGCCGGACCGCTCAGTGCCGCACCACGAGGACGGGGCACTTGGCGTGGGAGACGAGGGCCGAGGAGACGGAGCCGAGGATCATGCCGAGCACCCCGCCCGTGCCCCGGCGGCCCACCACCAGCATCCGGGCCCCCTCGCTCTCCTCGATGAGCCGGGCGGCGGCCTGACCGCGCAGCAACCGGGTGGTCAGGTTCGCGGGGCGCTGCTCCCCGAACACCTCGGCGAGCGTGCTCTCGAACAGCTGCTCGCTGCTGCGGCGGAACTCCTCGGGGTCGACCACGCGGTAGCTCTCGTAGAGCAGCGGGTCGTCCCAGCACATGACGGCCTCGAGCGGCGCACCCAGGGACTCGGCGAGCCGCGCCCCCTCCCGGAGCGCGGCCTTGGACGAGCCGGACCCGTCGACTCCCACGACGATCCGGTCACCGGACGACGGCTCGCCCATGCTGTTCCCCCTCGTTCGCGGCGGGCCGGCCAGCCCGCCTGTCTCCACCATAGGACCCGGTGAGTTCGGTCACAACGGACCCTCGGTCCTCGGGGCCTGCGCGGCGCCGCGCGGTCCCCTCAGCCGCGGGTCACCTGGATCTTCTTGGTCGCCGGCGGCTCGACGTGCTCGGCGACGGGCACGCGGACCTCCAGCACGCCGTCACGGTAGGCGGCGCTGATGTCCTCGTCCCGGCACCCGGCGGGCAGCGGCAGGGTGCGCGAGAACGAGCCGTAGCGGAACTCGGAGCGGTAGCTGCCCTTGTCCTTGTGCTCGGTCCGCTCCCTGCGCTCGGCCCGCAGGTGGAGCACGTCGTCGGCCACGGTGAGCTCCACGTCCTGATCGGGGTCGATGCCGGGCAGCTCCGCCCGGATCACCACCGTGTCACCGTCCCGGTACTCCTCCACGCGGGGCCAGGACGCCTCGACGTCCCCCTCCAGGAGGCGTCGGAGGGGCTCGAGCATCTCCAGCCCCTCCCTGCGCATCAATCCGGCCATGACTGAACTCCTTCCCGTGGCACCCGTTCCGCGACGGCGACCGGGGTGTCGGCCCGGTGGGCCGGGGAACCGGTGCGGTCCGCCTCGACCCTTCCAGCGTAGACAGTGCCGACGGGGCGCGTAAGCCCCACCGGGCCCGGGACGCCATGATGACGCGGCCCGCTCCGCCGGCTCCCGGGAGCACTGGATCCGCGGGTGCGACGGGGCGATAATCGGGGCATCCCCACGGGTCCCGCCGCCGTCCGGCGACCGCCCCGGGGACCGGGACAGATCGGGGTGTCCGCCGTGGACAACAACGTGATGAAGATCGTCTACACCTTCTTCCTGGGCGCCCTGCTGGCCCTGTTCGTGGGGCTGGGGATCCAGACGTTCTACCCGGGCCCGGAGATGCCGGAGCCGACCTCGGGGATGGAGTTCGTGCCCGAGTCGAGCACGCCCACCGAGGAGCAGCGCGAGGAGATGGCGGAGAACGAGCGGCAGTGGCGGCAGTGGCAGGAGGACCAGCAGGCCTACAGCCGCAACGTGGCGGTCGTGGCCCTGGGCGCCTCCGTGGTGCTGCTCGGCCTCAGCCTCGTGCTCGAGAAGCGCAACCGGGTGCTGACCAACGGGATCATGCTCGGCGGGCTGTTCACCCTGCTCTACGCCATCGGGCGGAGCTTCGCCTCCACCGAGACCACCATGACCTTCATCGCCGTGGGCGTGGGCCTGGCCGTGGTGCTGTTCCTCGGCCACCGGCGCTTCTTCCGGGAGAACCGCCCGGACACGGCCCAGGACGACGAGCGGCGGGAGCAGGCCGGCGTCTGAGCCGCTCCCGCGGGACGCGTCAGAACCCCGTGGGCTCGGTCTCCAGCTCGGGCTCCTCGGGCGGGCCCTCGTGGTGCAGGGGCCGCAGCGCGGCGGTGACCGCGAACCAGAGCAGGGCGTCGTAGCGCTCCCCCATGCGGGTGGGCACGTAGTTGCCGGCCTCGCGCCACGGGTGGTAGACGACTCCGATGGCCCGGTGGCCGTACCTCCCCGAGAGCCAGGGCCCGGAGCGGTCGCGGCCGAAGACGAGCACCGCGGCCTCTCCCAGGGCTCGGTGCAGGAGGTCCTCGTGGCTGCCGGGACGGGCCTCCGGGACGGCGACGACCTCCTCGGCCGCGCCCCACGACTCCGCCGCGACCACCGTGCCGGCCCAGGAGGCGAGGCCCACGAGCACCACCTCGTGCGCGGCGTGGCGCTCCCGCAGCAGCTGGCCCACGTTGACCAGCCCGGCGTCGAACATGTCGGTGGCCCTGGCGTCCCCCACGTGGGAGTTGTGCTCCCACACCAGGCCCTTGGCCCTGGGCCCGTGGTGGCGGGAGAGCAGGTCGGCCGTGGCCGCCATGTGCTCGTCCCGCACGTTCCAGGACTGCCGGTCGCCCCGGACCATCGTGCGGTAGTAGCGCTCGGCGTCGACCGCGACCATGGCGTTGAGGGCGGCGTCGAACGCGGCGGGGTCCCCGGCCGTCCGGTCCATGGTGCGCCGGCGCACCTCGGCCAGGAGGGCCACGACGTCGGCCTCGCAGCTCTCGGGCACGATGCGCGTGCGCCGCGCGTACCGGTGCGGGTCCTCGTGGAACGGGACGAAGCACTGCCACGCCTGCAGCGCGGCGGGCAGGGCCTCGGGCGCGTTCGTCTCGAGCCAGCCGATGATCTCACGCAACGAGTCCCACAGCGAGTAGACGTCGAGGCCGTAGAAGCCCACCTGGTCCCGGCCGGCCCGGCGGGCGTTCTCCGCCCGGAGCCAGTCGAGGAACTCCGCGACCTCCTCGTTCGCCCACATCCACGTGGGCCAGCGCTCGAAGCCCGCGAGCACACCGTGGGCGTCGAGGTCCTGGTCCGCCTCGCCGCGCACCCACCGGTTGAGCCGCCAGCAGTCCGGCCAGTCCCCCTCGACCCCGATCCAGGTGAAGCCGTGCTCCTCGATCAGCCGGCGGCTGAGCAGGGCCCGCCACCGGTAGTACTCGTGGGTGCCGTGGGACGCCTCGCCCACGCACACGAACCGGGCGCCGGCGCAGCGCTCGACGAGCGGATCGAGGTCCTGCGCCCCCGCCAGCGGCTGCGCGAGCGAGCGGATCTCCGCGAGGACCTCTGCCTCCCGGGACGGCCCACGCCCGCGGGGGCTCACCGGGGCGTCCCGTCGCCGGGCTCCCCGGCCGGGTGGAGGTGGCCGAGGAACCAGTCCCGGGCCAGGCCGGCGGCCTCGGCGAGCGTGCCGGGCTCCTCGAAGAGGTGCGTGGCGCCCTCCACGACCGCCAGCCGGGTGGGACAGCGCATCGACTCCTGCGCCCACCGGTTGAGGCCGAGCACCTCGAAGTCCTCGCTGCCCACGATCAGCAGGGTGGGCGCCTGCACCGAGCGCAGCCGTTCGTCCGCGAGGTCGGGGCGGCCTCCGCGGGAGACCACTGCGGCGATCGACGCGCCGGGCTCGGCCGCGGCCCACAGAGCCGCGCCGGCGCCGGTGCTCGCCCCGAAGTACCCGACCGGGGACGCCGCGGAACCGGGCTGCGCGCGCAGCCACGCCGTGGCCAGGAGCAGCCGCTCGGCGAGCAGGCCGATGTCGAAGACGTTGCCGCGGTCCGTCTCCTCCCCGGGGGTCAGCAGGTCCAGCAGCAGGGTGCCGAGCCCCGCCTGCTGCAGCACTGAGGCCACGTACTGGTTCCGCGGGCTGTACCGGCTGCTGCCGCTGCCGTGGGCGAAGACCACCACGCCGGCGCCTGGCCCCGGCAGGTGCAGGTGCGCCTCGAGCTCTTCCTCCCCGGCCGGGATGCGCACGTCTGCGTCGACCGGCCAGCCGTGCGGCGCCTGCCCCGTCCGGGACGGCCCGGGCAGCTCCGGCTGGTGGCGGCGCCGGGCGGCGTCGAGCAGGGCCACCACCTCGTCGTCCTCCGTGGCGGAGAAGTCCCGGTAGTGGTAGCCGACGGCCGTGAAGTACGGCGGGGTCGCGAGACAGATGACCTCGTCAGCCTCGACGACCCGGCTCAGCGCATCCTGCGGGGCCACCGGAACGGCCAGCACCACCCGAGCGGCGCCCAGCTGGCGCGCGATCCGGCAGGCCACTCGCGCCGTGGAGCCGGTGGCGATGCCGTCGTCGACGACCAGGGCGATCCGTCCGGTGAGGTCGACCCGTTCCCGGCCCTCCCGGAAGCGCGCCGTCCGGGCCTCGAGCACGGCCCGCTCCCGCGCCTCGATCTGCTCGAGCTGCGCGTCCGTCACCCCGAAGTACTGCAGGGTCCGCTCGTCGAGCACGCGGGCGCCCTCCTCCCCGATGGCCCCCATGGCCAGCTCGGGCTGGGAGGGGACCCCCAGCTTGCGCACCACGATGACGTCCAGCGGCGCGTCCAGGATCCGGGCCACCTCGTGGGCCACGGGCACCCCGCCGCGGGGCAGCCCCAGCACCACCACGTCCTGTCCGCGCAGGGACCTCAGGCGCTTTCCCAGCTGCCGCCCGGCCTCGACCCTGTCCTGGAAGACCACCATGGCCCCCACCGCCTCTCCGGCGGGCGCGCGGCCCACCGTCTCTCCGGTGCTCCTGTGCTCCGCACACGCCCTCGGGTCCCGCGGGCCGCTGCTGAGGACTCCAGCGTAGGCAGGTGGGGAACCCGGTGGAAGGCCCTCGGGCCAGGTGACGGCCGTGGACAACGGAGCGGGCGCGACCCATAATGCGAGCACGCCCCGGCGGCCGCCGGCGACCCCGGTCGCCCCGGTCGGACGTCCCGCCCGGGCGGGGGAAACGGAGCACGCCGCATGCAGGACCGTTCGGAGGACCGCGCGGGAGGCAGGACCGTGCGGACTGTCTACACGTTCTTCCTGGGGACGCTGCTGGCCCTGTTCGTGGGTCTCGGCGTCGCCACGGTCCACCCCGGGCCGGAGGAGCCGGTGCCGCCCCGGTCCATCGCCCTGGCCCAGGAGACGCGGGAGCTCACTCCGGAGGAGCAGCAGCAGTGGGTGAGGTACGACCGGGAGCGCGAGGCGTGGGAGGACGAGGTCCTGCGCCACAGCCGCGACGTGGGCGTGGTGACCCTGGTCGCCTCGGTCGTGCTCCTCGCCGTGAGCCTGGCCGTGGAGCGGCGCAGGCCGGTGCTCGCCCAGGGCATCCTGCTCGGCGGCCTGTTCACGCTGCTGCACAGCGTGGTGCGCAGCCTGTTCTCGCAGGACACCCTCGCCACGTTCGGCGTGGTCACCGTGGCGCTGCTCGTGGTGCTGTACCTCGGCTACCACCGCTTCGTGGACCGGCCCACCGGCACCGGTGGCGGCGGGGAACCCTCCCTCGTGGTGGTCAGCGACAACGGGAAGCACCCGTCGTCCCGCCGCCGCTGAGCGGTCCGGGGCGGTGCTGCCGGGTCAGAGGGGCAGCGGCAGCTTCTCGTCGAGCACGGCCCGGACCGCCGCGACGTCGACGTCCGTGACGGAGGCGTGCTCCCAGGCCGGCGCGTTGTCCTTGTCCACGAGGACCGCCCGCACGCCCTCGGCGAAGTCGGGGCGCGCGATCGTGTCCGCGGCGAGGCGCAGCTCCCGCTCGAGACAGGAGCGCACGCTGTCGTCGGCCGCCCCGCGCTCGAGCAACTCGAAGGTGCGCACCAGCGAGGACGGGCTCATCCCCGCGAGGTCCTCCGGCGCGGCGGCGACGATCTCCTCGAGGGTCGGGGCGCCGTAGCGCTCCTCGATCTGCTCCCACTGCGCCACCACGGAGGACGGCTCGGGCTCGCGGGCGAAGCGGGCCAGCGCGTCCACCGGCCCCTCCTCCACCACGGCCCCGGCGAGCGCCTCGAAGTCCTCGTCCGCCACGAGGACGTCGGCCAGGCCCAGGGCGACGGCGTCCGCGCCGCCGACCCGCTGCCCGCCGAGGGCGAGCCAGCGGCCCACCGCCGCGCCCGGCTCGCCGCGGCGGTCCGGCCGGGAGACGCGCGGCAGGAACCAGGAGGCACCGATGTCGGTGAAGAACCCGATCTTCGTCTCGGGCATCGCCATGACCGTCGAGGGCCCCACCACGCGGTGGGAGCCGTGCACCGAGATGCCCATGCCGCCACCCATGCAGATGCCGTTCATGAGCACCACGTACGGCTTGGGGTAGTTCGCGATCAGGCAGTCGAGGGCGTACTCCGTGGCGAAGACCTGTGTGGCGTCCTCGATCCGCCCGGCGAGGACCGCGTCCCGCACCTCCCGGATGTCGCCGCCGGCGCAGAACGCCTTGGGCGAGGCGGACGTGACGAGCACGTGGCGCACGGCGTCGTCGTCCCGCCACGCGTCGAGCGC
This sequence comes from Kocuria rhizosphaericola, assembly GCF_044462205.1. NCBI lineage: Bacteria > Bacillati > Actinomycetota > Actinomycetes > Micrococcales > Micrococcaceae > Kocuria > Kocuria rhizosphaericola. The sequence goes on from NZ_JBISWK010000081.1 coordinate 26,649, forward strand.
GGCCTTGAGGTCGCGGTACATCTGCGCGGTCAGCGCGTTGAGCTGACGGGTCCGGTCGAGCACGATGTGCCCGGTGCCGTCGCGGACCTCGGTCCGGACGTGCTGCGCGGTGCCGGTCTTGGCGGTGCCGGTCTTGGCGGTGTCGGTCATGGTCCCCACCCTGCCACGGGGCGGGCCGCCGTGTCATGGCTCACACGCCCGCGGGCGGCCACTGTCCCCGCTGCGCCAGCAGCGCGGCGAGCAGGTCCGCCCGGTCGGTGACGATGCCGTCCACCCCGAGCTCGAGCAGCCGCGCCATCTCGGCCGTCTCGTTGACGGTCCACACGTGCACGTCGATGCCGTGCCGGTGCGCGAAGTCCACGAAGCGAGGGGTCACGAGCTGGATCTCCGCCCCGCCCCGCAGCCGGTAGCGGCGGGGGATCTGCACGGTGTCGAACGGCTCGATCCACCGGGCGGCCGCCCGCCGGGCGAGACGCCAGCTGGGCCCGCCCAGCCACGAGCACACGAGCAGCAGGCGCATCCCCTCCTTGCCGGAGGACGTGGGCACGCTCCGGCCGTCGAGCTCGCGGATCCGCCGCAGCGTGCGCCGGCGGCGGCTCTCGGAGAAGGAGGTCACCCGCACCCGGTCCACGGCGCCGAGCTCGTGGAGCAGCGCCGGCAGGGCCGTCACCGACGCCTCGTCCTTGACGTCCACGTTGAACTTCAGCTCGGGGAGCTCCGTCAGCAGGTCGGCGAACCGCGGGATGCACCCCGCACCGGCGACGCGCTCGGTGCTGATCTGCGCCCAGGTCAGCGCGGAGACCTTCCCGCTGCCGCCGGTGACGCGGTCGAGGGTCTCGTCGTGGAAGGACAGGACCACGCCGTCGGCCGTGGTGTTGACGTCGGTCTCGATCCACTCGTAGCCGAGATCCCGGGCCGCGCGGAAGGAGTCGAGGGTGTTCTCGGCCCCGTCCCGGCAGAAACCGCGGTGGGCCAGGGCTGCGGGGGTGTCGCGCCTGCGCGCTGGAGGGGTCACCCTCCTATTGTTACCCCGCGGTAGCGGATTGTCCCGCCCATGACGCACCAGGTCGCCCCCGGCGCAGCAGCGCCTCGATCACCTGGGCGACCCCGTCCTCCTCGAAGGGCGGGGCCACGCGGCCGACGGCTCGCGCGACCGCCGGGTGCCCGCTCGCCATCGCGTACCCGTGGGCGGCCCACGTGAGCATCTCGAGGTCGTTGGGCATGTCGCCGAAGGCCATCACCTCGTGCGGGCGGATGCCGAGCTCGGCCGCGTACTGCTCGAGGGTGCGCGCCTTGGTGAGACCCTTCTGGCCCATCTCCACGAGCGGGGCGGCCGCCACGGAGTGCGTCACGGACAGCCTGCCCGCCACGAGCTCGGCGAGCGCCCGGAAGTACTCCTGCGGGTCGGCGGTGTCCAGCTTGGCCAGGAACTTCACGAGCCCCTGGCCCTCGGGCACCCGTTCCCGCAGCGCCCCGATCAGGGGGGCGCCGATCTCCATCCGGTCGGTGCGCGCCCACCCCCGGTCCGTGAAGACGCCCTCGAGCGTCTCCGCCGCGAACAGCGTGCCGGGGTGCCCGGCCGCGATCTCGTCCATGACCGCGAAGGCGTCCCGGGCCGGGAACAGGCTCGACTCCACGACCAGGTCGGCGCTGAGGTCGTAGACCACCGCCCCGTTCGAGCAGATCACCACGCCCTCGTGGCCGAGCTGCTCGCGCAGCGGGTCGAGCCAGCGCATGGGCCGGCCCGTCACGAACACCACGTGGATGCCGCTGTCCTGGGCAGCCCGGATCGCGTCGACGGTGCGCGGGCGGAAGCGGAAGTCGTGCCCCAGGACGGTGCCGTCGAGGTCGCTGGCGATCATCCTGATCGGCACCGCCGCCCCGGGGACCTCCGGAGTCGGGCTCACGGGTGTTCTGCCACCTACGCCTCGTGCGTCCCGGTGAGGCAGGCCCGGGCGATCCCGGAGCTGAACAGCTGGAAGTTGACGACGGCGGGGCTGGCGCTCTCGTCGACGTCGATCTGCTCCTCGCCCACCGCGGTCACGCACACGATGTAGCGGTGCGGGCCGTGGCCGGGGGGCGGGGCCGCCCCCACGTACTCGTCGGTGCCGCCGTCGTTGCGGTGCTTGACCGCCCCGGCCGGCGGGTCCGACGCCGCGCCGCGCTCGAGGGAGGTGACGTCGGCGGGAATGTTGGACAGGCACCAGTGCCAGAAGCCGCTGGGGGTGGGGGCGTCCGGGTCGAAGACCGTGACCACGTAGCTCTTCGTGCCCTCCGGGGCACCGGACCAGCTCAGCTGCGGGGACACGTCCTGGCCGCCGGCGCCCATGATGCCCGAGAGCTGGGCCTGGGCGAGCGGCCCGCCGTCGGAGATGTCCTCGGAGGTGAGGATGAAGCTCGGCAGGTCGGGCAGGTCTGCGTACGGGTCGCGGTCGGGCACGGGCTCTCCTTCGGGTCGGGGTGGAGATCGGGTTCGGATCGGGGTGGAGATCGGGTCGGGAGCGGCTCGGGGACGGGCCGCTCAGGGGGCGGGCAGCTCGTCCTTGCGGGGCAGGTCGGCGCCGGCGCGGGAGACCGTGACGCCGGCCGCCGAGGCGGCGTGGCGCAGCAGCTCGCCGACCTGCTCCTCGTCGAGGTTGTCGATCCGCTCGCGGGCCTGGGCGCCCGTGTAGCCGTGGTCGGTGAGCCAGGCGAGCAGCGCCGCCATGAAGGAGTCGCCGGCCCCCACGGTGTCCACCACGGTGGTGCGGGCGGCGGGCACCTGCACCCCGCGCGGACCGGTGGCCCGGGTGCGGGCCCAAGGACCCAGGGGCCCCCGGGTGACGACGACGAGCTCCGCCCCGGCCTTGAGCCAGGCGCCGGCGCTCTCCTCGACGCTGCGGTGGGGGTACAGCCACAGGAGGTCCTCGTCCGAGGCCTTCACGATGTCGGCGAGGGCCACGAGCTGCTCGGCCCGCGCCCGCGCCTCCGAGGAGTCGGGGATGATGGACGGACGGCAGTTGGGGTCGTAGGAGATCAGGGCCGAGCGGTGGGCCTGCTCCACGGCGTGCAGGACCCTCGAGGCGCCGGGCTCCAGCATCGCGCCGATCGAGCCCACGTGCAGCAGGGTGGTGTCCCGGAGCAGCTCGCCCAGCTGCTCGTCCGTGAGGTCCAGGGACCAGTCCAGCTGGAAGTCGTAGGTCGCGGCGCCGTCGTCCCCGATGACGGCCGCCGCCACGGACGTGGGCCGCGCGTCGGCCTCGAAGGGCAGGAGGACGCCGTTGTCCCGCAGGTGTGCCTCGACCTGCGTGCCGTACTCGTCCTCGCCGTAGCGGCCCAGGAACTGGACCTCGTGGCCGAGCCGGGCCAGGCCCACGGCCACGTTCATGGGGCTCCCCCCGGCGTGCGCGCGGGGCTCCTGGCCGTGCTTCGACACCACGTCGACGAGCGCTTCACCGATCACCGTCAGCATGCCCTCACGGTAGCACCCACCGCTCCCGCCGCCCCCGGTGCCGGACCGGTCCGGCACGCGTGTAACGGGAGCCCCGCCCGCGCCCCGTGCCCGTAGAATGGTGGGCGGCACCCTGCGCGAACCGCAGCGGCGCGCGCATCCGACCGCGCAACGAGGCGCGGCACGTCACGGCCGGACACGATGACGTCCCCGGCCGAGGAAGAGAGTCATTCTTGAGCACTCCCGAAAGCTGGGCCGACCGCGAGGCACTCGCGGAGGGCATCGTTCCCCTGGTCGGACGTCTGCACCGCGAGAACAAGGTCGTGCCGACGGTCTACGGCCGCTCCCTGGTGCACAAGTCCGTCACCGAGATCATCAAGGCGCACCGCTTCGCCCGCCGCATCGACGGCGAGGAGCTGCCCCTGGAGGACACGACCCGCCTGCTCGAGGCCATGTCCGGGCTGAACCTCGGCACCTGCGCGGTGGACCTCGGCAAGCTCAACCGGCTCGCCCACGAGTCGGACCAGGACCTCGAGGCGTTCCTGCGCGAGGAGCTCGCCCCCGTGGTGGACCGCAGGGACCAGAACTCCCCGGAGTCCCAGGACGTGGTGCTCTACGGGTTCGGCCGCATCGGCCGCCTGCTCGCCCGCATCCTGATCAACCGCAACGACGGCACCGGCCTGAACCTGCGCGCCGTCGTGGTGCGCAAGAAGCCGGGCAACGACCTGGTCAAGCGCGCCTCCCTCCTGCGCCGCGACTCCGTGCACGGCAAGTTCGACGGGACCATCCACGTCGACGAGGAGAACAACGTCATCACGGCCAACGGGGTGGCCATCAAGTTCATCTACGCGAACGACCCCACCGAGATCGACTACACCGAGCACGGCATCGACAACGCGATCGTCGTGGACAACACGGGCGCGTGGCGCGACGAGGCCGGCCTGTCCAAGCACCTGCAGTCCAAGGGCGTGGCCAAGGTGCTGCTCACGGCGCCGGGCAAGGGCGATCTGAAGAACATCGTGTGCGGGGTCAACGACCACGTCATCACCGCGGAGGACACCATCCTGTCCGCCGCGTCCTGCACCACCAACGCGATCACCCCGGTCGTGAAGGTGCTCCACGACAAGTACGGCATCACGCAGGGCCACGTCGAGACGGTCCACTCCTACACCAACGACCAGAACCTCATCGACAACTGGCACAAGGGCGACCGCCGGGGCCGCTCCGCCGCCCTGAACATGGTCATCACCGAGACCGGCGCGGCGAAGGCCGTGGCCAAGGCCCTGCCGGAGATGGCCGGGAAGCTCACGGGCAACGCGATCCGCGTCCCCACCCCGGACGTGTCCATGGCCATCCTGAACCTGCAGCTCGAGCAGGCCCCGGAGTCCGAGGACGCGGTCAACCAGTACCTGAAGGACATCTCGCTGAACTCGTCCCTGCGCAAGCAGATCGACTACACCGACTCCCCCGAGATCGTTTCCACCGACTTCGTGGGCTCCCGCCGCGCGGGCGTCGTCGACGGTCTTGCGACGATCGTCAACGGCAGCTCGCTGGTGCTCTACGTCTGGTACGACAACGAGTTCGGCTACTCCTGCCAGGTCGTGCGGGTGCTCGCCCGGATGGCCGACATCGCCATGCCGCAGTTCCCGGCCGAGCGGGTCGCGGTCGGCGCCGTCGCCGGCTGAGCCCGTCCCTGCCGCGAGGGGCCGCCGCCCGTCGGAGCGCCGTGCGCGCGCCGGGGGGCCGCGGCCCCTCGCCGTGTCCGGACGGCGCGGCCCCGCAGCGCGTCAGGCGGTGAAGAAAGCCCCTGCGGCGGCGCCGAGGGCCGCGACGTCGTCCACGTGGCACAGCTCCCGGGCGGAGTGCATCGACAGCAGGCCGATGCCGACGTCGATCGTGCGCACGCCCAGCCGGGCGGCGGTGATGGGACCGATCGTGGACCCGCACGGCACCCGGTTGTTGGAGACGAACTCCTGGTAGCCCACGCCGGCGCGCTCGCAGGCCTCGGCCCAGATCCCGGCGCCCACGGCGTCCGTGGCGTAGTGCTGGTCCGCGTTGATCTTCAGCAGCGGGCCCGCCCCGGGCACCGGCCGGTTCACGGGGTCGTGGTGGCCCTGGTAGTTGGGGTGCACCAGGTGCCCGGCGTCGGCGGACAGGCACACGGAACCGGCCAGGGAGCGGCGGTGCTCGGCGGCCGTGCGGTCCAGGCCCTCGGCGATGCGCACCAGCACGTCCTCGAGGAACGGCCCCGCGGCGCCGGAACGGGTGCGCGAGCCGATCTCCTCGTGGTCGAACGCGGCGAGCACCGCGATGTGCCGGCCCTGCTCGACCGCCTCCGCCTCCCGGGCGAGGGCGCTCAGTCCGGCGTGCACGGAGGACAGGTTGTCCAGCCGCCCGGAGGCGAACAGCGTCCCGCCGTGCCCGAACACGGCGGGTGGCTGCGAGTCCGCCAGCACCACGTCGTAGCCGACGATCCGGGCGGGGTCCACGGGTCCGCCGTCCGCGTGCTCGGCCAGCAGTGCGAGGACGTCCGCGTCCTCCGGCTGCCCCACGCCCCAGATCGGCTGCACGTGCTGCTGGCGGTCGAGCTGCAGGCCCTTGTTGGCGTCGCGGTCCAGGTGGACGGCGAGCTGCGGGATGCGGGCCACGGGGCCGGTCGCGCTGAGGTGCTCGACCGGGGCGCCGTCCGCGCCCCGGACCACGAGCCGGCCCGCCAGGCGCAGCTCGCGGTCCAGCCACGAGTTCAGCAGCGCCCCGCCGTAGGTCTCGACCCCGGCCTGGTGCCAGGTGTGGGCCGTGCTGGTGGGCCTGGGCTTGAGCTTGAAGCCCGGCGAGTCGGTGTGCGCGCCGAGGATCCGGAACCCGGCCGCCGGCGGGACCTCCGCGGGCGTGGCCCACGCGATGACCGCCCCGTCGCGGAGCACGTAGCGCCGCCCGCGGACGCCGCTCCGGGTCCAGTCCTCCGTCTCGTCGAGGCGGACGAAGCCAGCCTCGTCGAGGCGTGCGGCGGCGGCGTGCGCGGCGTGGAAGGAGCTCGGCGACTCCATCACGTAGCGGCCGAGGTCCTCGGCGGCGGACGGGGGGTCGACTGCGGTGCGCGGTTCCATGCGGTCAGTCTACGAAAGGGTCTGGGGCGCGGGTCCGGGCGCCTGCTCCGCCCAGTGGCCGGGGCAGGCCGGCGGGCCGGGGCACACCCAGGCAGCGGGCTCGGGGCCCGTCCGGACGGGTCCGCCCCCGGCGTGCCCGTGCGGCCCGGCGCCGGGCACGAGGAGGAGGGGCGGCCGCGGCGGGTGCACGGTCCGGGTCACCTCGACGCCGCGCCGGCCCGCGCCGCGGACCACGAGCCACGCGAAGAGCAGCTGCATGCCCGCCGAGATGGCCAGGGCCACCCAGGACGACTCCTCGGCGTCGGGGTCGGCCAGGCCGAGGGCACCGAAGAGCGTCGCGATCACGTTGTTGACCACGTGCAGGGCGATCGCCGCCTCGAGCCCGCCGGTGCGCCAGGTCAGATAGCCGGCGACGACCGCCATGACCGCGACCGCCAGCAGTCCCCAGGTGTCGTACAGGTGCCCGAACGTGAACAGGGGCACGGGCAGCAGGATCGCGAACACGGGACGGCGCAGCCAGCGGCCCACGGTCTGCAGCAGGTAGCCCCGGAAGACGAACTCCTCCGCCGCGCACTGCAGCGGGACCACGAGCACGATCATCGCGATCAGCCACCAGAAGCCGTCCACCGGCTGCGGGGCGGTCAGCGTCCCGAGCAGCGAGTACTCCAGGAGGGCGGCGGCCGCGTGGCCCACCGCGTAGATCACCAGGGCCACGAGGAGGCACCGGCCGAGGAAGCCCCAGCGCAGCCGCCCCGTCACGGACAGCAGCAGCCCGACGGGCCGGGGGCCCATGATGGTCCGGGCCGTGAGGAGCGCCGGGATCATGAGGACGAGGGAGAAGAACAGCATGAAGAAGATCGCCGGGTCCATGATGTCCAGCTCCGTGCCCTTGAGGAAGACCTCGTCCAGGGCCTCCTCGCCGCGCACGGCCACGATCCCCACGGCCCACACGATGCCGAAGACGATGGTCAGCACCAGGTAGAAGGACCCGAAGAGCAGCAGCTCCACGAGCGGCTTCCACCACCGGTGCTCGGGGTCGGCGTGGCCGAGCCGGTGGTACGGCAGGAGGCGGGGACCGGGGGACGGGCTGTGGTCGTCGAGGGGTCCCTGCCTCCAGGGGGCGGCGCGCATGGTCATACCTCCCACGGTATCCGCAGCCGGCTGCTTCCGGACACGCGACAGTTCGGGGGCGCGGGTCCCCGGGCGCCGGGGACTCAGCGCGCGTAGCGGTCCACGAACGCGGCGAGGATCTTCTCGGGCTCCGTCACGGGCGGTCCCGTGCGGATGCGGTCCTTGACGTCCTCGGCCTCGGCGACCGGGAAGTACCCGTGCTCCTTGTACGCCTCGATCCGGTTCAGCAGCGCGGGGGCGTCGAGCTCGGGGTGGAACTGGGTCGCGTAGAGGTTCTGCTTGATCCGGAACATCTGGACGGGGCAGTCCGTGCCGGTGGCCAGGAGGACGGCGGCGGGGGCGAGCGTGCGCGTGCCCTCCTTGTGCCCCACGAAGCCGTGGAACGCGGGCGGGAACTGCCGGAGCAGCGGGTCCCGCCGCCCCTCCTCGGTGAGGGTGACCTCGACCACGCCGATCCCCTCGCCCCGGGTGCGGTCCACGACCCCGCCCTGGTGCGTGCCGAGGGTGCCGACGCCGTAGCAGGCGCCGAGGAAGGGGAAGTCCCGGGCGACGACCTCGTCGAGCAGGTCCCGCATCTCGGACTCGGCCCGCCGCTGCACCTCGGACTTCAGCTGCGGCGGGTCCGAGGAGTTGAACGGGGAGCCGCCGATGACGACCCCGGAGTAGCGCTCGAGGTCGATCGGCGGCATGGGCCCGGCCTCCAGCCGGACCCGGTGGAGGCTGCTCTCCTGCAGGCCGCTGAAGCGGCAGATGGTCTCGTACTCCTCGTCCGCGACGTCGTCCTCGGCGCGGGTGGCGAGCAGCAGGAAGGGCTTCATGACCCCATCGTAACCAGCGCCGCGACCCTCCCCGCGCACTCAGGGGACGAGGCGCTCCCGGTGGGCGTAGGCGTTGAAGGAGCTCCCCCGGCTGAAGCCGAGCAGCGTGACGCCCGTCCGCTCCGCGAGGTCCACGGCGAGGGCCGACGGCGCCGAGACGGCCGCGAGCGCCGGGACGCCGGCCATGTACGCCTTCTGCACCAGTTCGAACGAGGCGCGGCCCGAGACCTGCAGCACCGTGGAGCGCAGGGGCAGGAGACCCTCGCGCAGGGCCCAGCCCACCACCTTGTCCACGGCGTTGTGCCGGCCCACGTCCTCGCGCACGCACAGCAGCTCGGGCTCGACGCCGCCGCCGTCGGGCCCGGCGTAGCCGTCCGGGAAGCGGAAGAGACCCGCGGCGTGGACGCCCCCGGTCGTGGCGAACAGCTTCTGCCCGGTGCGCAGCCGGTCCGGCAGGGCCAGGACGGCGGGCACGGGGAGCCGGGCCGGGTCCCCGGCCGGGTCGTAGGACGAGACCTTGGTGACGGCCTCGATGGAGGCCGTCCCGCAGACCCCGCACGACGACGACGTGTAGACGTGCCGCTCCATCGAGGTGTCGGGCAGCGCGACGCCGGGCGCGAGCCGCACCTCCACCACGTTGTAGGTCCGCTGCCCGTCCGGGCCGATGCCGCTGCGGTAGTCCATCTGCACGATCTCGGACGGCGCGCGCACCACGCCCTCGGAGACGAGGAAACCGGCCACGAGGTCGAAGTCGTGGCCGGGCGTGCGCATGGTGACCGTGAACGGGCTGCCGTCGAGACGGATCTCCAGGGGTTCCTCGCCGGCCAGGGTGTCCGCCCGCCCGGACGCGTCGCCGTCGGCGGTGTACCGGTGCACGCGGCGGCGCTGGGAAGCTCGGGTCATGGCGGTCCTCCGGTCCCGGCCCCACCGGCGGGGAGCCCTCCCCGGCATCCTAGGCGCGCCCCGGGAGGCCGCCGAAACGCAGCGATTACCGACAAGTAACGTCAGGTGAAGTGGGGACAGGAAAAGCCTGTTCGAATTCATAGACTTTTGTCTAGAGTTGACGTGTCAAGGGGATTCCGCGGCAGGGGCTGCCGGCGGACTCCCCGGGCGATCCACTGCGGCTCCCGGGCCGGCGCGCCGAGGCGCGGCCGTCGCGCCGGGCACCCCGTCCCCCGTGACCCGGAGGGGACCGGCTGCCCGCCGCCTCCGCGGACTCCTCACCGGATGCCCGGCACGACACCCTCGCTCTCCCCTCACCCCTCTCTCGCTCGAAGGCGGAACCATGAACGCTGCATCGCAGAACCCCCTGTCCGAGTCCACCGCGCCGGCCGGCCGGAACCGGCGGGCCGGCAAGGCCGTCCTGGCCGGCGCCGTGGCCCTCGGCCTGCTCGCTGCCGGCGGCGGCACCTTCTCCAAGTGGTCCGACTCCGAGGCCGTCGCCTCCGACGACACCGTCTCCACCGGCGAGCTGAGCCTCGCCCTGGCGGAGGGTGCCACCTGGACCGACGGCGCCGACAGGCCCATCGACATCGACACCTACCAGGTCGTTCCCGGCGACACCGTCAAGCTGAAGGTCTCCCCGACCATCCAGGCGGAGGGCGACAACCTCAGGGGCACCCTGGCCCTGGACCTGCCGGCGAACCTCGAGCCCGTCCTCGGCACGTACGTCGACCACGACCTGGAGGTCCGCGGCCTCCAAGACACGAACGGCGACAAGGTCCACGACGTCACCGAGGCGGACGACAACACCACGGTCGACGTGACCGCGGCCTTCACGTGGAAGGCCGACAGCGTCACCGACCAGCAGGGACAGAACATCCCGGCCCAGGCCCTGAAGGGCTTCGACCTGGTGCTCGACCAGAGCCTCTGACCCGCCGCGCGAGACCCCGGTGCGGCGGCGACGCCGCACCGGGCCGCTCCGCCCCTCGCACACCCCGTCCCACCCGTCTCACCCCCAGAGGCTCCCATGACGCGCTCCCACCGCCCCCGCCCCTCGGCCGCCGGCCGCGCCCTCGCCGCCGCCGCGGCCTCGCTGCTGGCCCTGACCCTGCTCGGCAACGGCCTCGGGACGGCCGCCCGCTGGTCCGACGCGGCCCCGCTCGAGACGCGGTCCGTCGGCACCGGCGCCCTCGACGTGGCGCTGGAGCCCGCCAGGACGACCCTCCAGCACACCGATCTCGACCCGTCCACCGGCGCCGTCCTCCGCGGGACCACCGCACTGACCGGCCCGGCGGACGCCCTTCCCGCGCTGGCACCCGGCGACACCGTGGTCGTCACGACCCGCGCGGTCCTCGACGTCGAGGGCACGAACCTCACCGCGACCCTCTCGGTCGATCCCGGCGTGCCGGCCGGCAGCGCGGTGGTCCCGCGCGTGGAGCTGGCGCCGGCCCCCGGCGCGGAACCGCCCCTGCCCGGTCCCGGACCGTCCTCCTGGACCGTGACCGCGGCCCACGACGGTGCGGTCTACGACATCACCGTCTCGTACGACGTCTCTCCCGACCCCTCCGTCCAGGGCGCGACGGTCGCCCCGGGCCTCCTCGCCGTGGCCCTCACCCAGAACTGATCCCCCAGGAGTTCCCATGAGCCAGTACCGCACCCCCACGGCCTACGTGCTCGGCGTCCTCGTCCTGCTGGGCGTCATCGTGCTCACCACCCCGAACGGCGGGACCCACGCCCGCTGGTCCACCACCGCACAGGCCGAGGTTCCCGCCATGACCGCGGGCCGGATCGGCTTCGACGTCGTCGGCGCCGGGAGCTCGGCGACCTTGTCCAACACCTCGGGGTTCGGTGTCGGGTACCGGCCGCTGCACGTCTCCCTGACCGGCACCGCCGGCGAGCCGGTGACCACGCCGGCGGGGATGCGCTTCACCTACCGCACCGGCACGGACTGCGGCGAAGCGGACGCACCTGAGGCGTGGACCGCCGTCGCCCCGGGCGGGTCCGGCCCGGTGGCCGTCCTCGGGGAGACCCGGGCACCCCTCGAGCGGGACCGGCCCGCCGGGCTGTGCCTGACGGTCTCGACCGAGGACGTCGCCGAGGAGGCGCTGCTCCCCCTCGCCGGCCTGCGGCTGCAGGCGGTCACCCGGCTGGAGGCCGCCTCCCTCGGGGACGGCACCTGGTCGACGAGCCGTTCCTGGACGGTGCCGTTCACGGTGGAGCCGCCGCCCGCGGACCCGCCGGCCGAGGAGCAGACGCCTGCGGACCCGCCGGCCACGACGGCTCCCGCCCGGCCGGGGGCGACGGATCCCGGGCGGTGCGGTGCGGACACGAGCGGCGCGCTGCTCCGGTGGACCTGGCCCGACGGCGCTCCTGCCGTCACCGCGTGGCAGATCCGGGTGCGGCCCGTGGGCAGCACCGGGGCGCCCACCCTGGTGCTGACCGTGCGGGACAGCAGCGCGAGGGAGGCCTGGCTCACCGCAGCCGATCTTCCGAGCACGATGCACTCCCCCGGCCAGGACCACGAGGTCCTCGTCCGGGCCGTCCTCGCCACGGGCGACAGCACCCACGTGGACAGTCCCTACGCCTGGAAGATCAAGAGCCCCGGCGAGAGCCGCCGCATCATCTGCGGAGGACTCCCGTCATGACCACCGCGCTCCGCACGGCCCTCCACCCGCTGCTGGCGGCCCTCCTGGCCGCGGTGGCCGCGCTGCTGCTCGCCGTCGTCGTCGTTCCGCTCGCGCTGGGATGGGTGCCCCTGACGGTGCTCTCCGGCTCGATGGAACCGACCGTCCCGACCGGCAGCCAGGTCGTCGTCGCACCCCTCGAGGGCGAGGACGACGCCGCGGGGCTGAGCACCGGGGACGTCGTGACGTTCATGCCCCGCCCGGACGACCCCACCCTCGTCACCCACCGGATCGTGGGCGTGGCGGTGGACGGCGAGGGACGGCGCAGCTTCACGACCCGGGGCGACGCCAACGCCGTCCCGGACGCCGAACCGGTCACCGCCGACCAGCTGCGCGGCCTGGTGAGGTACCACGTGCCCTGGGCCGGCTACGCCGCCACGCTGCTGGACGCGGAGCAGAAGCGCGGCGGGGTCGTGCTCGTCGCCGCGTCCCTGTTCTGCTACGCGCTGTGGCAGCTCGTGGGCGCGGTCCGGGACCGCACGCCTCCCGCGCACGTCGACATCGACCGGGCCGTCGTTGCCGGTCCCCGCGACCGGGGCCATGATGGGGACCATGACTGAGACTCCGCTCACGCACGTCGACGAGAACTGGCAGCGGGCCCTGGTGGTGGTCGCGCACCCGGACGACATGGAGTTCGGCGCCGCCGCGGCCGTGGCCCGCTGGACCGGACAGGGCAAGGACGTGGTCTACTGCCTCGTCACCAGCGGGGAGGCCGGCATCGACGGGCTCGAGCCGCAGCAGTGCGGCCCCCTGCGGGAGGCGGAGCAGCGGGAGTCGTGCCGGATCGTCGGCGTGGCGCAGGTGGAGTTCCTGCACCAGCCGGACGGGGTGCTCGAGTACGGGGTGGCGCTGCGGCGGCGGATCGCCGAGGTGGTCCGCCGGCACCGCCCGGACGTGGTGATCACCAACAACTTCCGGGACACCTGGGACAACGCCACCAACCTGAACCAGGCCGACCACATCGCCACGGGCCGCGCCACCCTGGACGCCGTGCGGGACGCCGGCAACCGGTGGGTCTTCCCCGAGCAGATCGAGGCCGGCCTGCAGCCGTGGCCCGACGTGCTGGCGGTGTGGGCGGCGGCCTCCCCCGACGCCCGGCACGCGGCGGACGTCACGGAGACCTTCGACGCCGGCGTGGAGTCCCTGCGGGCCCACAGCGCCTACCTCGACGGCCTCGGCTGGACCGACTTCGACCCGGACGCCTTCCTGCGGGGCAACGCCGCCGCCGTGGGCGAGCGGCTCGGAGTGCCGCTCGCGAGCTCCTTCGAGGTGCTTCCCCTGCAGTGGGGCGGCGCCGAGGACTGAGCACCGCTCCTCCGGCGGGCGCGGTCAGGCCGGCTCGGGCTCGCGCAGGACCGTGAGGACCAGGAGCACGGCGAGGACCACGAGGGCCGCCACGAAACCGACCGCCCCCGACCAGCCGGTGGCCGTGTAGAAGAAACCGCCGGCCGTGCCCAGCACGGACGAGCCGGCGTAGTAGAAGAGCGTGTAGAGGGACGAGGCCTGCGCCTTGCCGGTGCGGGAGCGCACCGGCACCCACCCGGAGGCCACGGCGTGCGCGGCGAAGAATCCTGCGGTGAACAGCAGCAGCCCCACCACGACCACGGGGATCGACGGGACGAGCGTGGCCAGCAGCCCGGCGAGCATGACGACTCCGCTGCTCACCAGGACCACCCGGCGCCCGTGGGCCGCCGCGATCCGTCCTGCGGTCCCGGAGGACCAGGTGCCCGAGAGATAGGCGAGGAAGAGGAGGCTCACCACGGTCTGGGAGACCCCGAACGGCTCCTCGCCGAGGTGGAAGCCCAGATAGTTGTAGATCGCCACGAACCCGCCCATGAGCAGGAAGCCCTGCAGGTAGAGCACCACCAGGCCGCGGTCCGCGAGGTTGGCGCGCAGACGCCCCAGCAGTCCGGCCGGTCCGGTGAGCCGGACGGTCTGGCGCACGAAGCCCCGCTGGCGCGGGGCGATCAGGACGAACACCACCGCGGCGAGCGCGGCGAGCACACTCACGGTGATCGTGCCGGTCCGCCAGCCGAACGCGTCGCCCACGGGTGCGGCGATGATGCGCCCGGCGAGTCCGCCCAGGCTCGTGCCCGCCACGTAGGTGCCGGCGGCCACGGCTGCGTGCCGGCGGTCGAGCTCCTCCGCGAGATAGGCCATGGCCACGGCGGGGATCCCGCCCAGGGCGACGCCCTCCGCGAAGCGCAGCGCCACCACGGCCTCGAAGCTCGGCGCCAGGGGCATGACGAGCCCCAGGGCAGTGGCGGACACCACGGCCATCACCATGGTCCGCAGCCGGCCCCACCGGTCGGAGACCACGGACCACGGCAGGACGCCCACGGCGAGGCCGAGGGTCGCGGCGGAGACGCCCAGGGACGCCTCCGCGGCATCGATCCCGAGGTCCGTGGCCATGAGCGGCAGCACGCCCTGCACGGAGTAGAGCTGCGCGAACGTCGCCACCCCGGCGCACAGCAGGGCCAGCAGCACCCTGCGGTAGCCCGGGCTGCCGCGGTCGTAGCCGGCCCAGGAGCCGGGCTCAGCCACGGCCCGCGTCGCCGGCGCCCCGGGTCCCGGCCCGCAGCCCGGTGACCACCCACAGGGCCAGGAGCAGGAACAGCGCGAGATAGGACAGGGCGGCCACGAGGTCGATCGCCGGGCCGGGGACCCCCAGGGGCCGCAGCCACGCGTCCCAGCGGATCGGCCCCACGTACAGGCCCACGAGGGCGACCCCGCCCAGCACCAGGGCGAGCCGGCGCGGGCCGTCCCGGAGGAACGCCGGCCACGCCTCGACCCACAGCGCCGTGAACACGAGCCCCCACCACAGGTGGTGGTGGGACCAGGTGACCGGGGACATGTAGAGCATGACGAGGGCGTTGACCGCGACCACGGAGAGGATCATGCCCCGGGCCGCGAGGACCCGGATCAGCAGGGCGACGCCCACGACCATGGCGAGGACCAGCGCCCAGCGGAGCAGGGGTTCCACCTCTCCGGGGACGCCGAGGTGGAGGAGCACCCCCTGCAGCGAGGTGTTGTCGACGTACGCGGTGTTGCCGACGCGTTCGTCGCTGACCACGGCCTCGGTCCAGAACACGACCGCGTCCCGCGGCAGCACCAGGAACCCGAGCAGCACGGTCGCGCCGAACGTCAGGCCCATCGTGAGGATCGGCCGCAGCTGTCCGCGCACCAGGAACACCAGCCCGAAGGCCAGGGGCGTCAGCTTGACCCCGGCGGCCAGCCCGATCCAGAACCCGCGGGGGATCCGGCCCAGAAGGGTGTCGTCGCGGGTGCGCAGCAGGTCGTAGAGCACCAGGGCGAGGAGCAGCGCGTTGATCTGCCCCAGACCGATGTTGCGCATCCAGGGCCCCGACCACAGCAGCACCGCGGTGCCGGCGGCCACGGCGGTGGCCGGGCCCAGCAGGTTCTGCAGCGGCAGCGGGCGGCCGCGGGCGGCCGCCCGGCGCAGGAGCACGGCGGAGAGCCCTGCGGCGATGCCGATCGAGGTGAGCCCCAGGACGAGCTCGGTGAGCCACTCGGGAAGGTAGGCGAGCGGCACGAACAGCAGCGCCGCGAACGGCGGGTAGGTGAACGGCAGTCCGCCGTCGTCGTGCAGGCTCAGCCCGGGCCCGTAGAGCTCGTCGGCGAACCCGTGCCGGTCCACCACGGCCATGCCGCCGAGCCGGTAGACGTCCAGGTCGATGCTGCCGTCGAAAACCAGCCAGACGGACCGCACCAGCACGCCCGCCAGCAGCAACCACGCCAGGCCGGTCAGCACCGTCGAGCGTCCGGCGCGGGACGTGACGGCGGTGGAGGAAGAGCTCACCATGGCCTCAGTTCTCGGGTGGGTGCGCGCAGGAGCGGACGCACACGGGGCGCGGACCCCCGCGGGCCACGCGGGCGGCGGAGCCGTGCTGCACGGTAGCGCGGTCCGCGGCCGCCCGGACCGGCTCTCCCGACCGTGCGACGGCGTGCGGGGTCGGACCCCACTCTAGGCCAGCCCGGCCACGCAACGAGATCGCCGGTGACCGGCCGCGGCCACCGCGGCGGGCCGGTGCCGGGCCGGACGGGGAAAGAGGAGCGCGGCCCTCGACCGGCACCCCGCGACCGTGCGCCCCCGGCTCAGGGGCGGCCTGAGGCCCTGCTCACCGGCTCCAGGCCTCCAGCCGGCGCACGACCGGGGGCAGGGCGGACCGGTGACCGGGCAGGTCGTCGGGGACCACCAGCTCCACGGCCCCGGCTCCGGCGCCGCCCATGGTCCCGTCGTGGTCGACGGCCCAGCGCAGCAGGTCCACCGCGATCGCCTCGACGTGGTCGGCGGCGGTGAGATCGACGCTGACGGTCACCGGGGGGATCAGCGTCCGGGCCCGGCGCACCAGCGGATACAGGACGTGCTGGTTGGCCTCGGTCAGGCAACCGGTGACGGCCAGGCGCACGTAGGCGCCGCCGAGGTCGACCTGCACGAGAACGGAGAGTCTGTGGTCCACGAGAGCATCCTTCGTCGCATGCCGTCTGTCGCACGGCCGTCTGCTCGACCTCCGTCCAGGGTAGGATCCCCCGTCCACATCAGCCACCGCCCCGTGCGTTTTCTGTCCTCCGCCGGTGCGCACCGGCCCGCGGGCGACGGCCGTGGGCTCGCTCCGGTGGTCGGGATCCGGACGGACGCGCGCACCGGACGCCGGGACGCCACGGCGCCCGGCGCCGAGCGTCCGGGAACACGGCATGATGGACCCTGAGGACCCCGAGGACACCGAGGACACCGAGGACCCCAAGGCCCCGACGACCAGGGCCGACGGCACCTGCACCGCGTGCCCGCTGCGACCACCGGAGGAAGACCATGACGGAGCACGAGACGAGCGGCGCGCCCGCGGCACCGCTGCACGAGCTGCTGCTCGAGAGCGAGGACATCACGTCCTTCCTCCACGCCCTCACGACCACCATCGCCCAGGCCCTGTCCACCCACGGGGACGAGGTGTGGTGCGCGGTCACCCTGCTGCGGCCGAAGCGGTCGTCGACCGTCGCCTCGTCCAGCCCCGAGGCCGAGGCGCTGGACGAGATCCAGTACCACTACGGTGACGGCCCCTGCCTGACGGCCTCCCGCGAGCACCGGCTGGTCCACGTCCCGGACACCCGTGCCGACCCCCGCTGGCCCGAGTACGGCAGGGCCGCCGCCGCCAACGGCGTCCTCTCCGCCCTCGGGGTGCCCCTGGAGCTCGCCGGCGAGGCCGCCGCGGCCCTGGACCTCTACGCGGACCGCCCCCACAAGTTCGACCCGGCGACGATCGAGGTCGTCCAGCGCGAGGTGGCCTCCGCCTCCACCGCGCTGCTCCTGGCCCTGCGGATGGAGAAGCACCGGGACGCCGAGGCGGACCTGAAGGCGGCCATGGCGTCGCGGACCACCATCGACCTGGCCGTGGGCATCGTCATGGGCCAGAACCGCTGCACGCAGGAGCAGGCCTTCGACATCCTGCGGGCCGCCTCCAGCAACCGCAACGTCAAGCTGCGCGACCTGGCCGCGGAACTGGTCACCACCGTCGGACAGGGCCCGGCCACCACCCACTTCGACCCCTGAGGGCCCGTCCGCGCACGGGCGGCCGCCGGGGGCGTTCGAGCGCCCGGCGCTCCGGGCTCGGAGGAAACCGTGGTGTCCTGCGACGCGGGCGGAGCTACCCCTTCCGCCACTCGTCGCTCGTCAGGTGGGAGCCCGCCTGCGGCCCCATCTGCACCATGCCGCCGTCCACGACCCAGGACGCCCCGGTGACGTAGGCGGAGGCCGGGGAGGCGAGGAACGCGATGACCGAGGCGATCTCGCGGGCGTCCCCGGGCCGGCCCAGCGGCACGCCGGGGCGGTGGGTGGACCGCGGGTTCTCGTCCTCCTGCCCTGTCATGGGGGTGGCGATCTCCCCGGGGGCCACCGAGTTCGCGGTGATCCCGTGCTCCCCCAGCTCGAGGGCGATGGTCTTCACGAGCCCGCCGAGACCGTGCTTGGCGGCGTCGTAGGCGCTCGAGCCCACCCGCGGCACGTGCTCGTGGACGCTCGTGACGGCGATCAGCCGGCCGCCCCGGCCGGCGGCCACCATGTGCCGCGCCGCCGCCTGGAGGCACACGAACGCGCCGTCGAGATCGGTGGCCAGCACCTTGCGCCACGTGGCCAGGGACGTCTCCAGGAACGGGACGTTCGCCCCCGTGCCCGAGTTGTTCACGAACACGTCCACGCCGCCGAGCCGCTCCACGAGGCCGTCGACGACGTCACCGCAGCTCTCCAGCTCCGTGGTGTCCAGGCGCGCCACCACGGCCCGGCGGTCGTAGGACCGGACCTCCTCCGCCGTCCGCTCGGCGCCGGCCTCGTCCTGGTGCCAGGTGATCCCCACGTCCAGGCCGGCCGCCGCGAGCGCCACGGCGGTGGCCCGCCCGATGCCGGAGTCGGAGCCGGTCACCACGGCCGTGCGCGGTGTGAAGTCGGGAGTGCGTTCCATGGTCGTGACCTTCCGTCCGAGCAGCGCGCGGACCGCCGTGCGGGGCGGCCCGGGGGCACCAGCCTATGTCCGGCGGTGACGTGGAGCACACCCCCGGGCGGCGCCCGGCCCCATTGCGGACCGCCACCGACGGGAGGAGCATGTGGAGCACGCTGATGGCCGGACGTGAGGAGAGAGTCATGGCACCCCAGGACCCGTCAGGATCGACCGCTCCGGAGGGGCCCCGGGGGGCCGGAACGGACCGCCCGGGCTCATCCACCCCGCGGGGCCGCCGGCAGGAGGTGGTCGCGGCGGAGAAGCGGGAGTTCGGGGGCATGAAGTTCGGCTCCGCGTTCTTCGGCTGGATGACCGCCACGGGCATCGCCGTGCTGCTCACCGCCCTGCTCGGCGCGATCGGCGCGGGCGTGGGGGTGGCGACCAGCACCGATCCGCGCGAGATCGCGGAGCAGGTGGCCCAGGACGCCGGCACCGTGGGCGTGGTCAGCGGGATCGCCCTCGCCCTGGTCCTCTTCGTCGCCTACTTCGCCGGGGGCTACGTGGCCGGGCGCATGGCCCGGTTCGACGGCGCCAAGCAGGGGGTGGCCGTGTGGCTCTGGGCGATCCTCGTCGCGGTCGTCCTGGCGGTCCTGGGCGCGGTGGCGGGCGAGCAGTTCAACGTCCTGCGCGAGCTCAACAGCTTCCCGCGGATCCCGATCGGCGAGGGCACCCTGACCACGGGCGGCATCATCGCCCTGGTCGTCGCCGTCCTGATCCCGCTGCTCGCGGCGGTCCTGGGCGGTCTGGCCGGGATGCGCTTCCACCGGAAGGTGGACCAGGTCGGGATCGACCACCAGTACCGGTCCCACTTCTGAGCCGACTCTCCGAGAGCGGGCTTCCGGGACCCGGGCGTCAGAGCTCCAGGACGAGGCGCCCGCGCACGCCACCGGCCTCGAGCCGGCGGTGCGCCTCGGCGGCGTCCGCGGCGGGAAGGACGTCGGCCACGCGCAGGGACAGCACGCCCTCCTCCACGTACCGGCGCAACCGGTCGAGCTTCTGACCGGAGTGGTACTCCTGGGGCACGCTGATCCGGTGCACCCTGATCCCGCGGCCCGGGTCCCCCGTCCAGTGCCGCACGGTCGCGAAGCCCCCGCCGTCCCGGACGGCGGGAGCCGCCTTCTCGTGGAGCACGGCAGCGTCCACGAGGGCGTCGACCCCGTCGGGGAAGAACTCGCGGATCCGCTCCGCGACGTCGTCGCCGCGGGCGACCACGTGGTCGGCGCCCAGGCTCTCCACGAGCTCCAGGTCCTGGTCCGACGCATCGGCCACGACGGTCAGGCCCTCGTGCTTGGCCAGCTCCACCACATAGTTGCCCAGGGTCCCCGCGGCCCCGGTGACGGCCAGGGTCTGCTCGGGCTGCAGGTCCAGCACCTCGAGGATCTGCAGGGCGGTGAGCCCGTTCATGGGCAGCGTGGAGGCGGTGGCGAAGTCCGTGCCCGCCGGGAGGCGGGCGATCGAGTCGTCCGGGGCGACCAGGAACTCCGCGTAGGCGCCCCCGTGCTCCCCGCGCGGCAGGGCGATGGCCATGACCGCCTCCCCCACGTGCCAGGCGCTGCCCTGCCCGACCTCGTCGATGATCCCGGCCGCGTCCATCCCCGGCACGTACGGCGGCCGCAGGTGCTCCAGCGGCTGACCGCCGGCGCGCAACACGGTGTCCGTGGGGCTGACGGCGGCCGCCCTGACCCGGATCCGCACCTCCCCGGGCCCGGGGCGGGGGTCCGGCACCTCGTGGACGGCGAGGACCTCGGGTCCTCCGAACGACTCGACTCCGATGACCTGCATGCCCGTTCCAACCCCGGAGGGCGCCCACCCATTCCGATGCCTTTCCGATGCCGCCCTGACATGCGGGCGAGGCGCCTGTCACACCGTTGCGCCCCCACTGGCCGGGGGCCATGCTGAAGGCGGGTCCTGCCGCACCAAGAAGGGAACGTCATGGCACCGACAGAATTCATCACCCTTCCCGTCTCGGACCTGGAGCGGTCGAAGCGGTTCTACTCCTGTCTGGGCTGGCGCCTGCACCCCGCGTTCGAGGGCAGCGGCGCCGGGACCGTCGAGATCCGCGAGGACGAGCACGTCATGGTCCTGAGCGAGGACCGCCACCTGCGCCTGGTGGGCCCGGGAACGCCCGGCACCCCGGCCGACGCCTCGGTCGTCAACGCGCTCAGCGTCGACTCCCCCGACGAGATCGACACCATCGTGGACCGCGCCGTCCGCGCCGGCGGGACCGAGGGGGACGCCCAGGACTACGGCTTCCTGCGCTCGCGCTGCTTCCGGGACCCCGACGGCCACCAGTGGGAGATCCTGTGGGTCGATCCGGCATCGGCCTCCGTCCGTGCTGCCACGGCGGCTCAGGCGCTCACTTCTCGGAGACCGCCGCCGAGAGCCGCTCGAGGGAGTGCTCCAGGGCGCCCTCCTGGAAGAGCGGGAAGGACACGGCCTTCAGGGCCTCCGGGGTCGCGTGCTCCCAGGAGTACGTCTCGGTGACCAGCGTGGCGCCGGGGCCCTGGGGCTCGAGCGCCCAGATCCACTCCCAGCCCTCCAGCTCCGCGCCCTGCGGCTTGGGCTTCCAGGCGAGGAGTTTGTTCTCGTCGTAGCCGGAGACGGTGTTCTCCATGACGTAGTCGCCGCCCATGTGCTCGCCGTTCATGTTCATCACGAACACCTGGCCGACCTCCTGGATGCGCTGGTCGTCGCCGGAGACGACGGTGCCGGAGCCGTCGATCTGCTGGTGGCGCGAGGGCAGGCTCAGGACGTCGAAGATGGCGTCGGCCGGGGCGTCGATGGTGCGGCTGGCGGAGATGCTGTTCTCGGACACGTGGAATCCTCTCGTCGTCAACGGTACGGCCCCACCGTAGGCAGACGGGGCCGACCCGTGGCCAGGGCTGTCCGCTCCCCGCGTAGTGCGGGGGCAGCGCGGCAGGGGTCCCGCCGCCCGGTCAGTAGGGCCGCTGGGACGGGTCCACCTGCTCGATCCACGCCAACACCCCGCCCTGGAGGTGCGCGACGTCGGGGTGCCCCGAGGCCACCAGGAGCCGCAGGGCTCGCTCGGAGCGTGCCCCGGCCTTGCAGTGCAGCAGCACCCGGCGGTCCGGGTCGATCCCCGCGAGGGCCTCCCCGGACTCGAACTGCCCCAGCGGGACCAGCCGCGCGCCGGGGATCGCCGCGAGCCGGGCCTCGTAGGGCTCCCGGACGTCGACGAGCTCGAAGTCCGCCGCGCCGCGCTCCCGCGCCGCCAGCAGCGCCGCGAGCTCGGGAGCCGTGACGGTCGGGACGTCCTCGGGCAGCGGGGCGGGGCCGGGCGCCGGGCAGGCGGGGGCGCCGTCCTCGGCCGCGGCGAGGGACGTGGCGGGAGCGCGGCCCGGCGTGGGCGCGAGCGGGATCTCCCACCAGCGCGCCGAGAGGGCGTCGTAGGTGGCGACCCGGCCGAGCATCGTGGTGCCGATCCCGGTGACCAGCTTGACGGCCTCGACCGCCATGGCCGTGCCCAGCAGGCCCGGCAGCACGCCGAGCACCCCGGCCTCGGCGCAGTTGGGCACCGTGCCCGGCGCCGGGGGCACGGGGTAGAGGTCGCGGTAGGTGGGCCCGTGCGCGCCCCAGAACACCGAGTACTGGCCGTCGAAGCGCAGGATCGAGCCCCACACGTGCGGGAGACCGGCCAGCTCGCACGCGTCGGAGACGAGGTACCGGGTCTCGAAGTTGTCCGTGCCGTCGAGGACGAGGTGGTAGCCGGCCAGGACGTCCTCCGCGGTGGCCGCCGTGAGCCGCTCGCGGTGCTCCACGACGCGCACCAGCGGGTTGAGGTCGGCGATCCGTGCGGCGGCCGAGGCGGTCTTGGCCGCGCCCAGCGTGGTCCCGCCGTGGATCACCTGGCGCTGCAAGTTGGAGGTCTCCACGACGTCGTCGTCGACGATCCCGAGGGTCCCGACGCCCGCGGCGGCGAGGTAGAGCAGGGCCGGGGAGCCGAGGCCGCCCGCGCCCACGCACAGCACCCGGGCGTTCTTGAGCCGGCGCTGGCCCACCTCGCCGATCTCGGGGACGGTCAGGTGACGGGCGTAGCGGCGCAGCTCGGCGTCGGTGAGCGCCGGGGCGGGGTCGACGAGCGGGGGCAGGTCCACGGCGTTCAGGCGTCCAGTCCGACCCACTCGGTGGAGCCGTCCGCGAACAGCTGCTCCTTCCAGATGGGCACCTCGGTCTTGATCCGGTCCACGAGCGCGTCGCAGGCGGCGAACGCGAGCTTGCGGTGGGCGGAGGCCACGGCGGCCTCCAGGGCGGAGTCCCCGACCCGCAGGTGGCCGATCCGGTGGGCGGCCCAGATGCGCACCCCGGGGAACTCCTCGGCGACCCGGCGGGCAACGTCCTGGATGGCCCGGTCCGCGCCGGGGTGGCAGGTGTAGTCGAGGCTGGTGACGGCGCGGCCGCCGTCGTGGTCGCGGATGACGCCGCTGAAGGAGACCACGGCGCCGGTGCGCTCGTCCTGCACGGCCGCGACGGCCTGCCCGTGGTCCAGCGGTTCGACCGTCACGAACGCGGCGACGACGGCCGTGTCGGCCTGGATGGGTCCGGGGGTGCTCAACGGTCGGTCTCCTCGTGCGATCGGTGGTCGTGGTGGGCGTCGTGCCCGCGGTCGCGCCTGCCCTCGAGCTGGTCGCAGACGTGGTCGAGGAGCGGTTCGAGCACCGTCAGCCCGTCCCGCACCCCTCCGGTGGAGCCGGGGAGGTTGACCACGAAGGTGGAGCCGCTGACCCCGGCGTGCCCGCGGCTGAGGACCGCCAGCGGCGTGCTCCGGCGGCCCTCCGCCCACAGGGCCTCCATGACGCCGGGCAGCTCCCGGTCCAGGAAGGGCCGGGTGACCTCGGGGGTGAGGTCGTCCGGGGCGAGGCCGGTCCCGCCGCTGGTCACGACCACCCGGGGACGGTCCTCGGGGGCGCGGGCCACGAGCAGCCGCTCGAGCTCGGCGCGGACGTCCTCGCCGTCGGCCACCACGAAGGGGCCCTCGACCGCGAAGCCGTGGGAGCCGAACCAGTCGGCGGCGATCCGCCCGCTCCGGTCCTGGTAGGCCCCGGCGGCGGCGCGGGTGGAGGCGACGACGACGGCGGCGCTCCTCATGCGGAGTCCCCGCCGGTCCGCACCCAGTCCCCGGACTTGCCGCCGGACTTCGCGAGCACCCTGACCCGGTCGATCTCCGCGAGCTTGTCCACGGCCTTGATCATGTCGTAGAGCGTCAGCGCGGCCACCGTCGCCGCGGTCAGCGCCTCCATCTCCACGCCCGTCACCCCGCGGGTCCGCACCGTCGCGCTGATCCGCACGCCGTCCGCCAGCCGGTCGAAGTCCACGGTCACCTTGCTGATCGGCAGGGGGTGGCACAGCGGGACGAGCTCCGGGGTCTTCTTGGCCGCCATGATCCCCGCGACCCGGGCCACCGGCAGGGCGTCCCCCTTGGGGAGGTCCGCGGCGAAGACCTGCTCGACGACGTCGGGGCGGGTGCGCAGCGTGGCCGTCGCGGTGGCCTCGCGGGTGGTGACGGCCTTTCCCGAGACGTCCACCATGTGCGCGGACCCGTCCGCGCGCACGTGGGTGAGGCCCTGCTCCTGATCGGTCATGTCGTTCCGGTCCCCTTCGCCTCTGCCGGTCGGTGCGTCCCTCCCATTCTGGCCCACGACGGGACCGGGCACCGCCGTGTCATGTCCTGGTACGGCGTCCGGTGCGGTGCTAGCTTGACGGAACGCGACCAGAGCGCCGTCGACGACGTCGGTGCCCCTGAAGGAGCCCACCGTGCTGTCGGACACCTCGTACCCCGTTGTCAAGGCCACGCTCCCCGTGGTCGGGGAGAACATCCAGGAGATCGCCCAGCGCTTCTACGCGCACATGTTCGGGGAGCACCCCGAGCTGCTGGACGGGCTGTTCAACCGCGGCAACCAGGCCGACGGCCGGCAGCAGCAGGCGCTGGCCGGTTCCGTGGCCGCCTTCGCCGGCTACCTGGTGAACAAGCCCACCGAGCTCCCGGACCACCTGCTCTCCCGCATCGCGCACAAGCACGTCTCCCTGGGACTGCACCCGGACCAGTACCAGATCGTGCACGACAACCTCATGTGGGCCATCGTGGACGTCCTGGGCGACGCCGTGACCCCGGAGGTCGCCGCGGCCTGGGACGAGGTCTACTGGCTGATGGCCAACATGCTCATCAACCAGGAGCGGGGCCTCTACGACGCGGTCCGGCTCTCCCCCGAGACCGTCTGGCGGACCTGGCGGGTGGTCGAGAAGATCCCCGAGACCGAGGACGTCGTCACCTTCGTGGTGGAGCGCGTCGACGAGCGCGAGGTGAAGCGGTCCCTGCCGGGGCAGTACGTGACGCTGAAGATGGAGATGCCCGACGGGGTGCAGCAGCCCCGGCAGTACAGCCTGACCCGCGCCGACGACGGCCACCACCGGCGCTTCGCGGTCAAGCGGGTGCGCGGCAACGGCACTCCGGCCGGCGAGATGTCCACCCTCCTGCACGACCAGGTGCAGGTGGGCGACGAGGTCGTGCTGTCGGTGCCCTCCGGCGACGTGGTCCTGGAGTACAGCGACCGGCCCCTGGTCCTGGCCAGCGCCGGCATCGGCGTCACCCCCATGGCCGGCATGCTCTCGCACCTGGTGAAGGACGGCTCGCAGCGCACGGTGCGGTTCTTCCACGCGGACACCTCCCCGGAGACGTTCGCGCTGCGCGGGCAGATCGAGGAGGACCTCGGCGCCCTGCAGGACGGGTCCCTGACGGCGTGGTTCGAGCAGCCCGCGGGGACCGGGCAGAGGAGCGGCGACGAGCGCGAGGGGTTCATGGACCTCCGCGCGATGGACCTCCCGAACGACGCCCAGTACTACCTGTGCGGCCCGCTCCCGTTCATGCAGGCCGTGCGCAGCGCGCTCATCGCCCGCGGCGTCCCGGCCCGGGACATCCAGTACGAGGTGTTCGGCCCGGACCTCTGGCTCGCCGACTTCGAGTGACGGGGGCCGTGGACGCCCCCGGAACAGAACGAGGCGCAGAACGAGGACCAGGACGCGGCAGCAGACCGGGACAGCGACGACGACGGAGGACACGATGACGGACACGCACGGCAACGACGTGGAGGAGCTGGCGGTCAACAGCTGCTGGGAACTGCTGCGGGACGCGGGTGTGGGCCGCCTCGCCGTGTGGGTGGAGGACCACCCGGACATCTTCCCGATCAACTTCGTGGTGGACCACGGCACGCTCGTCTTCCGCTCGGCCGAGGGGACGAAGATCGCGGGCGCGCTGACCGACGTCCCCGTGGCGGTGGAGATCGACGGGTACGACGAGTCCTCCGCGAAGGCGTGGAGCGTGGTGGTCAAGGGCCGCGCCGAGCGTATCCAGCAGGTCCAGGAGCTGATGGACACCGTGGACCTGCCGTTGTTCCCGTGGCAGACGGGCCAGAAGGGCGTCTTCGTCCGTGTCATCCCAGGCTCGGTGACCGGCCGCCGGTTCCCCGTCGCGGACCCGGGCGTGTGGCGCACCCCGCTGTCGGGGGCGCGGCGCGCCCCCGACGAGTGAGTGCCGGGCCGACGCGGCGACCCGGAGGGTCCGGCCGTCCCGAGGGGTCGGACCGGCCGACCTGCCGCCCACCCGGCGGCCTCCACCTCGACGTGCGCGACGACGGGCCCCCGGACGGGGAGCCCGTGCTACTGCTGCACGGCTTCCCGCAGGACGGCACGTGCTGGACCCGGGTCGCGCCCGTGCTGCAGCGCGCGGGGCTGCGCACGCTCGTGCCCGACCAGCGGGGCTGCGCCCCCGGGGCACGGCCGCGGGGCCGCCGCGCCTACCGGCTCGAGCTGCTCGTCCAGGACGCCGTGGCGCTGCTGGACGCCGCCGGACTGGACCGGGCGCACGTCGTCGGCCACGACTGGGGCGGGATCGTGGCGTGGGCCCTCGCCGCCCACCGGCCGGAGCGGACGGCGTCCCTGACGGTGGCCTCGGTCCCGCACCCCCGGGCCCTGGCACGCTCCCTGACGCGCTCGCCGCAGGCGCTGCGCTCGGCCTACGTCGGGGCCTTCCAGCTGCCCCTCCTCCCGGAGGCGCTGCTCGGACCGCGCCTCGAGGACCTCCTGCGCCGTTCCGGCCTGCCCGCCGCGGAGGCGGCCCGCTACGCGGCGCGGATGCGGGAACCCGGCGCGCTCACAGGGGCCCTGAACTGGTACCGCGCCCTGCCGCTGTCGCGGCTGCGCACCGGTCCGGTCGACGTGCCGACCACGTACGCGTGGGGCAACCGGGACCTCGCCCTGGGCCGGCGGGCCGCGGAGCTGACGGCGGAGCAGGTGCGGGGGCCCTACCGGTTCGTGGAGCTGGACGCCGGCCACTGGCTGCCCGAGACCCGGGCCGAGGAGCTGGCGGGACTGGTGCTCGAGCGCGTCGGCGGAGTCGCGGCCGCCCCGTAGCGGCTCAGCCCCGCGGGGCGGGGTCCTCGGCCGGGGTGTCCCCGCGCCGGCGCCCGGGGGTCCCCGCGATGCGCAGCGCGGCCTGGACCGCCAGCAGCGCGAACGCCGCGTAGTAGATCCACACGGAGGGGTAGAGCTGGGGGACGGTGCCGTTCCGGCCGACCAGGGTGAGGACGAACAGGACGGCGCCGACCACGAGCAGCCCGAGGTGCGCGGTGCCGTAGGCGCCCCGCTCGCCGCGGCGGGCGAGGAAGATCGCCAGGACGGCGAAGAAGATCGGGAAGAGCATCTGGCCCACCACGGTGATGCCGTTCTGGTGGTACTCGTAGCGGCCGAGCGCCTGGATCACGGCGGTGGCGGCGAGGAGCAGCGGGGCGAGCAGGGACGTCATGGGGACCTGTTCTGTGCGATCGTCCGGTCGGGGGCGCGGACCAGTCTAACGAGCGGCGGCGGCACCGCCGCGGCGAGCTCGGGACCGGCCGGCGCCGCCTCGCCCTGCGGCGGACCGGGCCCGCAGCGGATCAGTCCAGGAGCAGCAGCTCCACCGGGGTTCCCGCCGGAAGCTCGGCCCCGCCCGCCGGCACGAGGACGAGGGCGTTGGCCCGGGCGGCCGCGGCCAGCAGGTGGGAGCCCGGCCCGCCCGTCATCCGCACCGTGGCACCGTCCCAGACGGCACGGCGCACCTGGGTCCGCCCGGGCAGGGGCCGGACGGCCTCCGCCAGGGGCCCCGTGGCGCGGGCCCGCGGGGCCGGGGCCCCCACGATCTCGGTCAGGGCGGGGCGGAGGAACATCTCGAAGGACACGAGGGTGCTGACCGGGTTGCCGGGCAGGCAGACGAAGGGCACGCCGCCGGGCGTCGCGAGACCCTGCGGCCCGCCGGGCTGCATCGCGACGTGCACGAACTCGCCGTGGGGCTCCAGCACCTGCCGCACGACCTCGTAGGCGCCCTCGCTGACCCCGCCGGAGGAGACGAAGAAGTCGGGCCGCCGCGCCGTGTCCTCGGCCAGGCGCACCGCGAAGGCTTCGGCGTCGTCGGAGACCAGGCGGGCGCCGATCACCTCCACGCCCGCCTCCGCGAGCTGGGCGCGCAGGATCGCCGCGTTGGCGTCGAAGATCTGGGCGGGGCCGCGCGCGGCACCGGGCGGCACGACCTCGTCGCCCGTCGTGTAGAGCACGGCCCGGGGGCGGGCGCGCACGGTCAGCTCCGCGCGCCCCAGGGCGGCGGCGAGCCCGATCCGGGCCGGCGTGAGCCGCTGCCCCGCGGCCAGCGCCGTGTCCCCCTCGGCGACGTCCTCCCCCGCCCTGCGGACGAACCGCCCGGCCGGCTGGCCCGCCGGGAGCCGCAGGAGCGTCCCCGGCGCAGGGAAGCCCCCCGGCATCGACTCCTCGACGGGCACGACCGCGTCCGCACCGGGGGGCAGCGGCGCGCCGGTCATGACGGGGGCCGCCTCCCCGGGAGCCAGCGGACCGGGGACGTGGCCGGCGGGCACGGGGGCGACGACGACGAACGGCGTGCGCCCGTCCTCGCCCGGCGCCGCCCGGCTGTCGGCGGCGCGGATCGCGAAGCCGTCCATCTGGGAGTTGTCGAAGGGCTGCAGGCTCAGGGGCGCCACGAGGTCCGCGGCCAGGACCCGGCCCGGCGCGGCCGCCAGGGGGACGGTCTCCGTCCGGGCCCGGAGGCCGCGCAGGGCGTCCGCGACCGCACGGCGGTGCTCGTCGACGCTGCGGACCGGGTGCTGCGCGTGCCTGCTCATCTCCACAGCGTAGGTGCCGGGCCGGGCCCGTCCTGGCAGGATCGGAGCCATGACGCGACGGGACGTGGAGCACACGCCGGACGGCCGGTGGATCGTGGTGGACGGCCGGCGGTGGCGCCGGCAGGATCCCGCGCTGCCGCCGGAGGTCGCGGCCCGGTTGCGGTCGCACCTGGGCCGGGCCCGCGCGGCCGTCCGCACGGTGCGGCGGCACGGCACGGAGGAGGAGCTGCGGGCCGTGCGGGACCGGGTGGGGCTCGCGAAGCTGGGCCTGGGTGAGCGCGGCACGCCGTGGTGGGAGCAGTCGTCCGCCGAGCGGGAGGCCCGGTGGACGGACGCCCTCGCGCAGCTGGACGCCCAGGCCCCACCGGAGCCGGATGACGCGGCGCGGAGCGCGGGGCGTTCTCGGCATGCTGCGGACTGATTACACTGGGCGGACCATCCCGGCGCGCCCAGACCCTGCGCGCCGGCGGACCACCGAGGCGGTGACATGAGCGTTTCCCTGGGACTTCCGCAGATCCGCAGTGCCGGACCGGCGCCGAGCGGCGCGCCGCGGGAGGCGGGGCTCGTGGACCGCCACGGCCGCCGCGCCACCGACATGCGGCTGTCGGTGATCGACAAGTGCAATCTGCGCTGCACCTACTGCATGCCCGCCGACGGCCTCCCCTGGCTGCCCGCCGCGCAGCTGATGACCGCGGGCGAGATCGCCCGGCTCGTCGGCGTGGGCGTGACCGAGCTCGGGATCGCCGAGCTGCGCCTGACCGGCGGGGAACCCCTGGTGCGCCGCGACCTCGAGGAGATCGTGGCCGGCGTGCGGGCGGCGCACCCGGGGCTGCCGGTGTCCCTGACCACGAACGGCATCGGCCTGGCCGGACGCGCCCAGGCCCTGGCCGAGGCGGGACTGACCCGGGTCAACATCTCCCTGGACAGCCTGTGCGCCGAGACCTTCCGGCTGCTCGCCCGCCGCGACCGCCTCGCCGACGTCCTCGCCGGGGCCGAGGCGGCCGCCGCGGCCGGACTGGCCCCGGTGAAGATCAACGCCGTGCTGATGCGCGGGGTCAACGACCACGAGGCCCCGGATCTGCTGGCGTGGTCGCTGGCGCGCGGCTTCGCCCTGCGGTTCATCGAGCAGATGCCCCTGGACGCCGACCACGGCTGGACCCGGGCGGACATGGTCACCGCCGCCGAGATCCGCGACCGGCTCTCCCGGCGGTTCCGGCTGTCCCCGCACCCGGCGCGGCGCGACGGCGCCCCGGCCGAGCTGTGGGACGTGCGCCCCGCGACCGCCGCCGCCCAGGACGAGCCGCTGGGCACCGTGGGCGTGATCGCGTCCGTGACGGAGCCGTTCTGCGCCGACTGCAAGCGGACCAGGATCACCGCCGAGGGCAAGGTGCGCAGCTGCCTGTTCTCGCACGAGGAGGTCGACCTGCTGCCGCTGTTGCGCGACGGCGCGACCGACGCCGAGCTCGCCGACCGCTGGCGGGCCGCGATGTGGCTCAAGCCGCGCGCCCACGGCATGGACCACGTGGGTCTGGACTCCGCCGACTACGTCCAGCCGGACCGCTCCATGAGCGCGATCGGGGGCTGAGGGGCGTGCAGGTTCGCTACTTCGCGGCCGCCCGGGCCGCCGCCGGGACCGAGGCCGAGACCGTGCCGCTGGACGGGCCCGCCCTCCCCCGCCGGGAGGTCGAGGCGATGCTGGTCGCACGGCACCCGCAGCCCCTGCCGGGGCGGCCGCCGCTGGCGGAGGTGCTGGCCCGGTCCAGCTTCCTGCTCGACGGCGTGGCCTGCCCCGACCCGCAGGCCCTGGTCCCGGCCGACGCGGTGCTCGACGTCCTGCCGCCCTTCTCGGGCGGGTGAGCGGGTGAGCGCCCCGCGCCCGGTCTTCCACGCCGTGGTCCTGGCCGGCGGCCGCTCCGCCCGCCTGGGCGGCAGGCCCAAGGCCCGGCTCCGGCAGGAGGGACGCACCCTCCTGGAGCTGACACTGGACGCGGTCCGGGAGGCGGCGGGCGTCGTCGTCGTCGGGCCCCCGGACCCGGTCCTTCCCGAGGGCGTGCTGCGGACGCGCGAGGACCCGCCGTTCTCCGGGCCGGCCGCGGGCATCGCCGCCGGGCTGCGCGCCCTCGAGGGCCTGCCCGGCGCGGACTGGACCATGACGCTGGCGTGCGACATGCCCGGCGTGGCCGGTGCCGTGCCCCTCCTGCTGGAGGCCGCCCGGACCGGTCCCGACGCCGCCGGCTACGTCTGCGTCCCGCCCGGCGGCCACCGCCAGCCCCTCGCCGCCCTCTACCGCAGCGACGTGCTGCGCCGGGCGTACACGGGACAGGATCCCGCGGACCGGTCCGTGTTCTCCTTCGTGCGCGGCCTCCCGCTCCGGGACGTCGCCGTGCCCGAGGACACCACCGCGGACGTCGATACGTGGGACGATGTGCAGAGGCACCACCTGACCTGACCACGAGCGGGCGGCCCACCGCCCGGGAGGAGCAGCGCATGCCCAAGGACCTGAGCCCGGCCGAGAACGAGATCCTGGAACGGTGGATCGAGACGGTGCGCGGAGCCCTGGACGTGCCCGACACCGGCTTCCCCGTGGACGCCCTGCTGGGCCTCAGCGGCCGGGTGGCCCACGGCACCGTGCGTCCGGCCGTCCCGGCCACCACCTACCTGCTCGGCTACCACGTGGGCCGCGCGGTGGCCGCAGGAGAGGACGAGCACCGCGTCCTGGAGCGGGCCCTGCAGACCGTCGACGGCCTCGTCCCCGCCGCCCGCCGAACCCCCGAGGAGAACTGATGTCCGGACTGCCCCTGCCCCACGACACCAACAGCCCCTACACGCACGCGCTGCCCGTCATCGAGGACGACAGCGGCACGCCCGAGAGCGCCCCGGAGGAGGTCGAGGCCATCCACGACGCCGAGTGGCACCAGGCTCGGCAGTTCTCCTACGACATCGCCACCGCGCTGCCCAGCCACTGGCTGCCCCTGCGGGAGGCGCTCGGCGAGGTCCTGGCCGAGGACGTCACCGCCCCGATCCCGGTCCCGCACTACGCCTCCTCCGCCATGGACGGCTACGCCGTGGCCGGCTCCCAGCCGTGGACGGTGGTCTTCCCCGAACCCGTGGAGACGGACCCCCGCAAGATGCTGACCATCCCGCCGAAGGAGCTCTACCGCCCGGTGCTCAACCTGGAGCCGGGAGAGGCCACCCGCATCGTCACCGGCGGACTCGTCCCGGCCGGGGCCCGGTCCGTGCTGCGGGACGAGTACGCGCAGCTGTCCGAGGAGGGGACCGTGCTCACGATCGCGGCCCACGCCCCCTCGGCCGAGGACATCCCCTACGGGCAGAACATCCGCCGCACGGGCGAGGAGGTGGCGGCCGGGGACGTCATCCTGCACGCCCAGTGCCTGCTCAACCCGGCGCACATCGCCTTCGCCGCCGTCAGCGGCCACGACATGCTCCCGGTCCGCCGCCGTCCGCGCGTGACCATCCTGCTCACCGGCAGCGAGGTCGTCGAGGACGGGATCCCCGAGCCCGGCCAGGTGCGGGACGCCTTCGGCCCCCAGCTGCCCACGTTCGTGGAGATGCTGGGCGGGTCCGTGGACCAGCTCCGGCGCGTCGAGGACACCGCCAAGGCGATGCTCTCCGCCCTGACCGAGGCGCCCTCCGGCATGGCGTCGGTGCTGGACGCCCGCACCGAGGTGGTCATCACCACCGGGGGGACCGGGCACTCCGACGCCGACCACGTCCGCTCGGCGCTCCTGGAGCTCGGTGCGGTCTTCCTGCTCGACGGCCTCGCCCAGCGCCCGGGCCACCCCACGTTCCTGGCGCGGCTGCCCGAGGACGGCCCCTTCGTCGTGGGCCTGCCGGGCAATCCGCTGGCCGCGATGACCAGCATCTTCACGGTGGCCGAGCCCCTGCTGGCCAAGCTGCACGGCGACCAGCCCCCGGCCACGCGCACCCTGCCCGCGGCCGAGGAGCTGCCGGGCCAGAAGGTCACCGCCCTGGTGCCCGGCTACCTCCGGGACGGGGCGGTCTCCCCGCGGGACCGGGTCGGCGCGAACATGCTGCGCGGGCTCGCGCACGCGGACGTCATCGTGGTGGTCCCGCCGGGCGGCGTGGCCGCCGGGCAGGACGTCGAGGTGGTCCCCCTGCCCTGGCGCTGAGCCGCCGCGGCACGCCGAGGGCCCGGACA
>NZ_JBISWK010000082.1:0-23460 GCF_044462205.1 Kocuria rhizosphaericola
GGCGTGCCCGGGCCGGGCCCGGACCCGGCTCGGGCTCAGGCGGTCGTGAAGAGGACCAGGGCGCCCAGCACGAACACCGTGGAGGCGGCGAGCGCGCACGCGAACTCCACGACGATCCCCAGGCCCGCCGCCTTGAGCCCCGCCCAGCTGGCGTCCAGCGCCGCACGGAGGTCGCGCCGGCGGGCGGTCTCGCTCAGCAGCAGGCCCACGAAGAACCCCACGAGGATCCCGACCACCGGGATGACGAACAGCCCCACCACGGCCCCGGCCGCGGCGTAGAGGAGGGAGCGGTTGGGGATCTGCCGGCGTTTCAGCCGGGTCCCCGTGAGCACGGCGCTCGCGGCCATTCCGGCGACCGCCAGCACGGAGCCCACGGCCAGGACGGTCCAGCCCTCCACGGCCTGGACCGTGAACGCCCAGACCAGCAGCCCGACCACGATCAGGATCGAGCCCGGCAGGACCGGCACCACGACGCCGAGGCACCCGACGACGAGCAGGACGGCGGTGATGAGGGTCGCGATGATCTCGGCAGTCACGTCCTCATCGTAGGCGGCACGCCCGGCGAGGACCGCACTCCATACTGGTATCTGCTTTGCTGATCAGCTGAGCAGGTGAACTCCGTGCACGCATCCGCACGTCCCCGGGGGCGGACGTCCTGGCACCGCCGAGCCGGCCGACCGGTCCGCCTGTGGATGGCGCGGTCCTGCTGCTCGTCGTCCTCTTCCACCGCCGGATCCCGGAGACGCGGTGGCTGCTGGTGCACGTCGTCACCCTGGGGCTCGTGACCAACTCGGTCCTGGTGCGGTCCCAGCACTTCACCGGCTCCCTGCTGAAGAACCGGGTGCCCGACGACGCCCGGGGCCGGCAGCCGGCCCGGACATGGCTGCTCAACGCCGGCACCGTGCTGCTGGTCGTGGGGCTCCTCACCGGCTGGTACGGGCTGGTGCTCGTCGCGTCGACCGCCGTGGGCTCCGCGGTGGCCCGGCACGGCGGGGCCCTGCTCCGGCAGCTGCGCACGGCGCTGCCGTGCCGGTTCGCCGTGACCGTGCGCTACCACGTGCTCGCGGCCTTCCTGCTGCCGGCGTCCTGTGGTGGGCGGCCACCGTGGTCGCCGCCGTCCTCGTCGTGGTCCTGCGCGGGTTCGACGCGGCGGCGCTCTTCGCGTTCGTCCCGCTCATGGTCTCCGCCGCCCGGACCTCGGTGGCGGGGCGCCCGGCCGCCGGGGCGGACCTCGAGGCCGCCCCCCGGAGAGGGCGCCGAGGTCCGCTCCCCCGTGCTCGAGCCGTCGGGGAGGGCGCGCAGGAGGACGGCCGCCGGGTGCCCCGGGTGGACCTCGACGTCGCGGAGGGCGAGCACGACATCACCCCCGGGGAGTCCCTGGTCCACTGCTTCGAGGCGGTGCGCTCCGGCATCTGGCTCTACCACTGCTCCACCGCGCCGATGAGCACGCACGTGGCGGCGGGCATGTTCGGCGCCGTGGTGATCGACCCGCCGGGGCTCCCGGAGGTGGACCGCGACTACCTCCTCGTGCAGAACGAGACGCACCTGGGCCCGCCCGAGGACCTCCCTGTGACGAGGAGACGGAGGTGGACGCGGGGGTGGATCCCGCCGGGATCCCGGCCGGCGCCCCCAGCCTCACGGTCTTCAACGGCCACGCCACCCAGTACCTGCACGAGCCGCTGACCGCCCGCACCGGCGAGCGGGTGCGGATCCGGGTCCTCGCGGCCGGTCCGTCCACGGGGCTGAGCTTCCACGTGGCGGGCGGTCAGTTCGACACCGTCCACACGGAGGGCGCCTACCTCCTGGAGCCCAGGGGCGTGTCGACCGGAGGGGCCCAGGCCCTCGACCTGGCACCCACCCAGGGCGGCTTCGTGGAGCTGGAGTTCGCCGAGCCGGGCACCTGCCCCTTCGTCAACCACTCCCTCGTGGAGGCCGAACGAGGCGCCCGCGGCCCGATCGAGGTCACCGGCTGACCCGTCCCCCGCCGGGCGGGGCCCGCGCTGTCCCCCCAAGAGGCCGCAGACCGGGACGGGCGGGCCCTCCTAGCCTGGAACGGATGGCCACCACCGTCCTGGACCCCGCGCGCCCCGGCACCGAGAGGGCCGGCACCGGGGAACCCGCCCCGCGCGGTTCCCCGTGGTTCCTGCTGGCCTCCGTGGTGCTGCTCCTGGTCGGGACCGGTGGGCTCTTCCACGCCAACACCCCCGGGTGCTGCGGGCCGCCCCCCGGCGACGGGCCGAGCCGCACCGCCCCCGTCCCGGAGCCGTGGGGCGACGACGTCCTGGCCGCCGCCGAGCTCTCCGGGCTCCCGCCCGAGATCGTGGCCGCCCAGCTGGACGTCGAGAGCCGGTGGGACCCGCGGGCCGTCAGCCACGCCGGGGCGCAGGGCCTCGCCCAGTTCATGCCGGACACGTGGAAGCGCTACGGGCGGGGCGACCCCTTCGACCCGCGGTCCGCCATCCGCGCCCAGGGCGTCTACCTCAAGGACCTGCGGCGCATGGTGCAGGGGCTGGCACCCGCCTCGGCCCAGGAGGAGATCGACCTGGTGCTCGCCGCCTACAACGCCGGGCCCACGGCGGTCCTGCGGCACGGCGGGATCCCCCCGTTCGCGGAGACCCGCGGCTACGTGGCGCAGATCCGCGAGCTCGCGGCCACGAAGTACGCCGGGATCGGCGCCTGAGCCGCGGTCAGCCGGCGGCCCGCCGGCTCCTCGCGAGGCCCCGCAGCGCCCGCCGGGCCGCGTGGTACCCGGCCATGCCGTGCACCCCACCGCCCGGCGGGGTCGACGACGAGCACAGCCAGACCCCCGGCACGCCGGTCGCGTAGGGGTCGGCCTGCACGGCCGGCCGGAACACCTGCTGCAGCCCGTCCAGGGCGCCGCCGCCGATGTCCCCGCCCACGAGGTTCGCGTTCCACGCCTCCAGCCGGGACGGCGAGGTGTCCACGCGTCCCCGGATCCGGTCGCGGACCCCGGGGGCGAAGCGCTCGAGCTGGTCGAGCACCCGCTCCCCCGCCCTCGGGTCGTCGCACCCGTGCGGGACGTGGGCGTAGGCCCACAGCACCTGCCGGCCCGCGGGTGCCCGGGACGGGTCGGCGGCCCCCTGCTGCGCCACGAGCACGAACGGGCGCTCCGGGAGCCGGCCCGCCCGTGCCTGCTCCTCCGCGGCACCGATCTCGGCGAGCGTCCCGCCCACGTGCACGGTCCCGGCCTCCGCCACGCGCGGGTCCCGCCACGGCACGGGGCCGTCCAGCAGCAGGTCCACCTTGTAGGAGGCCGTGCCGTAGCGCCACCGGGCCAGCGCCCGCCGGTACCGGTCCGGCAGCTCGAGCCCGCGCAGGCCCAGCACCTGCCGGGGCGTGAGGTCCAGCAGGACGACGTCGGCCGGTCGCACCCGGGCGAGGTCCGTCACCGGGGAGTCGACGAGCACCCGGCCGCCGTGCTCCACGAGATCGGCCACCAGGGCGTCGGCCACGGCCTGGGTCCCGCCGCGCGCGACCGGCCACCCCGTGGCGTGGGCGGCGGCGCCGAACAGCGTCCCGAAGGCGGAGGTCAGGGCGTGCCGCGGGGGCAGCACCGCGTGGGCGGCGGACCCGGCGAAGAGCCCACGGGCCTGCTCGGTGCGGAACAGCGCCCGCGCCGTGGCCGCGGCGGGCCACGGCGCGCGCAGGCCGAAGGACGCCAGCGCCCGCGGGTGCTCCGGCGCCCGCACGAGCGGGCCCAGCACCGACTCGACCGTCTCCTCCCAGCGCTCCACCACGCCGCGGTGCAGCAGGGACCAGGCCCGGCCGTCCGCGCCCAGCCCTGCCGCCGTGCGCTCGAGCGAGCGGTGCAGCAGGCCCGGCGGGCCGTCGTCGAGCGGGTGCGCCGCGACGACCGGCGGATGCAGCCACTCCAGGCCGTGCCGGTGCAGGCCCAGCTGCGCGAACAGCGGGCTGGCCACGCCGAAAGGGTGCACGGCGGAGCCGAGGTCGACCACCGTGCCGGCGCCGAGCGCGGCGGAGGAGCGTGCCGCGCCCCCGGCCGAGCCCGCCGCCTCGTGGACCGTGACGTCGAGCCCCGCACGGGCCAGCACCACGGCCGCGGCCAGCCCGTTGGGCCCCGAGCCGACGACCGCGGCCGTTCCCTGCACGGGCCGTCCTACCCGGCCAGTGCGCTGCGCATGGTCCGCAGCGCCACGGACAGGGACGCGAGCTCGGCGGAGGCCTCACCCGTGTCCTCGGCCTCGATCTCCCCCAGCACGTCGCGCAGCCGGCTCAGGCGGGACTCGTTGCTGGACTCCCACGACTCGACCTTCTCCCGCGCGCCCTGCCCCGGCGCCTCGAGCGCCTGGTCGGCAAGGGCCACCAGGGTCGCGTAGACGTCCTCCCGCATGGACATCCGCGCGAGGTTCTCCCAGCGCGTGGTCTGCGGCAGGCCGGTGATGCGGTTGAGCAGGCTCTCGATGCGGTAGCGGTCGTAGAGCCGGAAGTAGACCTTGGCGATGGTCTTGATCTGCTCCTCGTCGAGGCCGCCGTCCTCGGCGATCGCCTCGCCGGAGGCGTGGGCGAGGCGGGCGACGTCGAGCAGCGCGAACGCGTCCAGCAGCTGCGACCACTCCGTGGCCAGGGGCCCGGGGACGCCCTGGCGCTCGGCGGCCTCCGCCCGGGAGTCGACCCGCTGCCGGGAGTCCTCCCCGAGCAGCCGGTCCTCGAGGAACCGGATGTCCACGGTGGGCTTGTAGCGGTCGATGACCTCGGCCACCGGGTTGGCGGTCTCCTCCCGGTTGATGAGCCAGCGCACCACGCGGTCCAGCAGGCGGCGCATGTCCAGGAACATCCGGTCCCACATCTCGGTGGGCACCTCCGCGGGCAGCTCCCGGTGCTGGTGGGCGTAGCGGTCGATCTCGTAGATCTGCACCGCCGCCACGAAGGCCCGCGCCACCTCCACGGGTCCGCAGCCGGTCTCCTCCATCACGCGGTAGACGAAGGGGATGCCGCCGTAGTTGACCATCTGGTTGGCCACCACCGTGCCGATGATCTCGGCGCGCAGGGGGTGGGTGCCGACGAGCTCGCCGAAGCGCTGCGTGATCTGCTCCGGGAAGTAGGCCTCCAGGACCTCCACGAACCACGGGTCCTCGGCGAGGCCGCCCTCGACCAGGGCCTCCGAGAGCTGGATCTTGGCGTAGGCCGCCAGCACGGACAGCTCCGGGGACGTGAGCCCGTGGCCGGTGCGGACCCGCTCGCGCAGCTGCTCGTCGGAGGGCAGGAACTCGATCTCCCGGTCGAGGTCGGCCGCCTCCTCGAGCCAGTGCATGAACCGGATGTAGGCCTCGTTGAGGGACCGCACGCGCGCCCGCTCCGTGGTGAGCAGCACGTTCTGGGCCACGTTCGTCTCGAGCACCAGCCCGGCGACCTCGTCGGTCATGGCCTCGATGAAGCCGGCGCGCTCCTCCGCGGAGAGCTCCCCGGCCACGACCATCCGGTCCACGAGGATCTTGATGTTGACCTCGCGGTCGGAGGACTCCACGCCGCCGGAGTTGTCGATCGCGTCCGTGTTGATCAGCACCCCGTTCAGTGCGGCCTCCACGCGGCCGAGCTGGGTGCAGCCCAGGTTGCCGCCCTCGCCGACGACCTTGGCCCGCAGGTCCTGGCCGTCGACGCGGATCGAGTCGTTGGCCTTGTCCCCCACGTCCGAGGAGGTCTCCTGCGCCGACTTCACGTACGTGCCGATCCCGCCGTTGTACAGCAGGTCGGCGGGCGCCGTCAGGATGGCCCGCATCAGCTCGATCGGGGAGAGCTCCTCGACGCCCTCGGCGAGGTCGAGGGCCTCGCGGACCTGCGGGGAGATCGGCACGGACTTCGCGGTGCGCGAGTACACGCCGCCGCCGGCCGAGATCTTCTCCGGGTCGTAGTCCTGCCACGAGGACCGGGGGCGTCCGAAGAGGCGCTCGCGCTCGGCGTAGGAGACGGCCGGGTCCGGGTCGGGGTCGAGGAAGATGTCGCGGTGGTCGAACGCGGCCAGCAGCCGGATGTGCTCGGACAGCAGCATGCCGTTGCCGAACACGTCGCCGGACATGTCCCCCACGCCCACCACGGTGAAGTCCTCGGCCTGGGTGTCGACGCCGAGGGCGAAGAAGTGCCGCTTCACCGACTCCCACGCCCCCCGGGCGGTGATGCCCATGGCCTTGTGGTCGTAGCCGACCGAGCCGCCGGAGGCGAAGGCGTCCCCGAGCCAGAACCCGTACTCCGCGGAGATCGCGTTGGCGGTGTCCGAGAAGGAGGCCGTCCCCTTGTCCGCGGCCACCACGAGGTAGGCGTCCTGGCCGTCGCGGTGCACCACGTTCTCGGGGTGCACGGCGACGTCCTGGCCGGACTCGTCCCGGACGAGGTTGTCGGTGATGTCCAGCAGAGAGGCGATGAACAGCTTGTAGGCCTCCCGGCCCTCGGCCACCCAGGCGTCGCGGTCCACGGCCGCCTCCGGCAGCTGCTTGGGGTAGAACCCGCCCTTCGCCCCGTTGGGCACGATCACCGAGTTCTTCACCATCTGCGCCTTGACCAGGCCCAGGACCTCGGTGCGGAAGTCCTCGCGGCGGTCCGACCAGCGCAGGCCGCCGCGGGCCACGGGCCCGAAGCGCAGGTGCGTGCCCTCGACCCGCGGGGACCACACCCAGACCTCGAACATGGGGTGCGGCAGCGGGGCCGTGCTGATCCGCCGGGGGTCGAGCTTGAACGCCATGGTGGGGCGGTGCCGGTACACGTTGGTGCGCAGGGTCGCGGCCATGATCTCGGCCAGCGCGCGCAGCAGCTTGTCCGCGTCCAGGGTCGGCACCTTGTCCAGGGCGTCGATGAGCCGGCCCTGCGCGGCGTCGCGCTGGGAGCCGCGCACGGCGTCGTCGAGCGCCGGGTTGAAGCTCGCGTCGAAGAAGTCGACCAGCGCCCGGGTGACGTCGGGGAACGCCAGGAGCGTGTCCGCGATGTAGTCGAACGAGTTGGGGTGCCCCAGCTGGAGGAGGTACCGGACGTAGGAGCGCAGCACGGCCACGGTCCGCCACGTCATGCGCTCCGTCAGGACCAGCCGGTTCAGGGAGTCCGACTCGGAGCGGTTGGACAGCACCGCGCACAGCGTGTCCTCGATGAGGTCCTCGGTCTTGGCGTCCTCCGGGCCGGTCGCGTCCACGCCCTCCGGCAGCCGCACCCCGAAGTCGTAGAGCTGGAAGTGCCGGCCGTCGGCGGGGGTGATCTCGTACGGCTTCTGGTCGAGGACCTTCAGGCCGAGGTTCTGCAGCATGGGCAGCAGCTCGGTGAGGGACAGGGACCGGGTGAGGTAGATGTTCAGCCGCACGCCCCCGGGGTCGTCGACGACGCGCACCTCCGCGGGCAGGTCCGGGTCCCGCCCCCACAGCTCCTCGCAGCGCTGGAGGTCCTCGATCGCCTCCTCGATCTCGTAGTCCGCCCGGTAGGCGTCCGGGAACGCCTCGGCCCAGTTCTCGGCGTGGTCCCGTGCGAGCTCCTCCGGGAAGTTCTGGTGGATCGCGCGGGCCAGCGCCTCGGACCAGGACCGCACCGCGGCCCGCAGCCGCGCCTCGAGGCCCGCGCGGTCGAAGGACTGCACCTGGCCGGTGTACGGGAGCCGGATGCGGAAGAACAGGCGGGCGAGGGTCGATGAGGAGAGCCGGGCGTCGAAGTCGATGGACTCGGCGTCGAAGGTGCGCCTGAGCTCCGCCTCGATCCGCCCGCGCACCGACGTGTTGTACCGGTCGCGGGGAAGGAAGACGACCGCGGACATGAACCGCCCGAAGTGGTCCTGGCGCAGGAACAGGCGGGTCTGCCGCCGTTCGTCCAGCCCCATGACCCCGCGCATGATCTCGAAGAGCTCGTCCGCGGTCATGTGGAACAGCTCGTCGCGCGGGTAGTCCTCGATGTTGCCCATGAGGTCCCGCGCCGAGTGCGAGTCCTCCAGGAAGCCGAACCGCTCGGCCACCTCGGCCATCTTCTCCTTGATCAGCGGCGTCTCGCGGGCCGGCGTGTTGTAGGCGCGGCGGGTGAACAGACCCAGCACCAGGTACTCGCCCACGATCCGGCCCTCGTCGTCGTACTTCGCGACGCCGATGTAGTCGAGGTACTCCCGGCGGTGGATCGACGAACGGCGGTTGGCCTTCGTGATGAACAGCGTGCCGGCCTCGCGCGCGTGCTCCCGGCCCAGCCCGGTCAGGACCTGCCGGTGCGGCTTGCGGTCGTGCTCCACGAGCAGGCCCAGACCGGTCCCGGGGCGGCTGGTCAGGGCGAGGCCCTCGCCGGAGTCCTCGAGGTCGTACTCCTTGAACCCCATGAGGATGAAGTTTCCCCGGACCAGCCAGCGCAGGAACTCCTGGGACGGTCCGATCAGCGGCGGGTGCCCGCCCTCGGGCAGGTCCAGCTGCCGCAGCCGGTCGAGCTCCTCGGCGAGCCGTCCGACGCGCTCCTTGAGCTCCGGCTGGTCGTCGTCGACCCGCCGGACGTCCTCGAGCAGGCTCGAGAGCCGGTCCACGAGCTCCTGGGCGGTCTCGTCCGAGATCTGCCGGGACAGCTCCACGGAGATCCAGGACTCCACGACGTGCGTGGTGCCGCCGTCCGAGCGGAGGCCGGCCAGGCTGGGCAGCGCGGTGGTGTCGCCGCTGGAGGTGGCCGAGAAGTCCGGCACCTGCTGGAGCTCGCGCAGCTCGTGGGTGTCCGCGTCCCGGGCGGCGACGAGCACGGGGTGGATGACCAGGCGGGCGCCGCCCCACTTGGCGGCGATCTCCGCGGACACGGTGCTCACGAGGTAGGGGACGTCCTCGGTGACCACGAAGACCACGGAGGTCGAGTCCTCCTGGCGCACGTCCACGGCGGTCTTCCGCGGCGCCCGGACCCGGC
Source organism: Kocuria rhizosphaericola (assembly GCF_044462205.1). Lineage (NCBI taxonomy): Bacteria > Bacillati > Actinomycetota > Actinomycetes > Micrococcales > Micrococcaceae > Kocuria > Kocuria rhizosphaericola. Next base: position 8,872 of record NZ_JBISWK010000082.1, read on the forward strand.
CCACCTCGTGGTGGTGCTCGGCCCGCTCGCGCAACTGGTCCTCGGTGCGGGCGAGGAGGTCGTCCTGCGGGACGTGGCGGTAGTACTCGTTGATCCACGCCCGGTCCCCGGTCCACTCGGGGGCCCTCGGGATCACCCGGATCGCCTCGGTCCGGTCCTCGTCGGGGATCGTGTACTGGTCAGAGGCCACAGCCGCATCACGCCTTCGTCGCCGTGGGCGGCCGGGGTCACGTTCTGTGCGCCACCGTCGCCGCCGCAGGGGTGGACGGCACCTCGTGGGACCGTCCCTGATGGCCTCAGCTTATTGAAGGAACCCGGGGCTGTCAGGGTGCGGTGGACTCCGACACGTCATCTCGCAGGCGCGCGGCGCCGAGGGCCTCCGTCCGCACGGGCACCACCTCGCAGTTGCGGACCCGGGGGTGGGCCTCTCCGTTGAGCTCGGAGACCGTCAGGCGGATGAGCGAACCGTGCGCCACGACCAGCACGCTGCGACCGGGGTGTTCGTCGCGGATCCGGCGCAGGGCGGCCAGGCCGCGGCGGGCCACCGCGTCCGCCGGCTCGCCCGCGGAGAGGATCAGCTCCCGCGCGGATCCCTCGAGCCCGCCCAGGCGCGAGCCCTCGTGCGGGCCGAAGCTGCGCTCCACGAGCTCGTCGTAGGTCGCCGCGAGCTCGAGGCCCAGGGCGTCGCCGATGATCCGCGCGGTCTCCACGGCTCGGCCCAGCGGGGAGGAGACCAGCACGTCCCAGCCGAGGTCCTCGGCGCGCAGGTGCCTGCCGGCGGCCCGGGCCTGCTCGCGCCCGGCGTCGTTGAGCGGGACGTCCGTGGCGCCCTGGAGCCGCTCCTCGAGGTTCCAGTCGGTCTGGCCGTGGCGGATGAGCACGATGCGTCCGGGGGTGTTCACGTCCCCCACTCTGGGCGACGGCCCGCCCCGGGGCAAGCGGGACGGCCGGAGCCTGCGACCGCGCGGGCCGGGGCTCCGGCCGCCCCCGACCGCTACTGCTGGTCCTCCGGGCGGGGAGCGCGCTCGCGCTCCTCGACGGCGGAGCGCACCTCCGGGCTGTCGGTGTCGTCGACCCACGGGTCCGTCTGCCGGTGCTCCTCCACGTGGTCGGGCTGGAGGCCGGCCACCTCGCCGGCGACCTCCTGCTTCATCTGGTCGTCCAGTTCCGCGCTGTGCTTGGTGTTGCCTCGCTCGGCCATGTCGATCTCCTTGCTGGGATGGGACCTTGCTGGGATGGGACCTCGCCGGTCAGGGGCTCTGCCGGTACGGTGTCCGCTGCCGGCCCGGTCTGCGGCCTCGGAGGGTCGCGCCGGGGGCGGCCGACGGTCAGCCGGGCTCCTCGTCGGGCAGGCCCCGCTGGGCCCGGTCGGCGGCCTCGGAGGACCCCTCGGGCAGCGGGTCGACGGCCGGCGGGACCTGCCCCGGCGCCCAGTCCTGCAGCCCGGCGGCCACCCGTTCCTGCTCGGTGGCCGCGGCGAGGGCGTCGTCGTCGAGCCGTTCCGGCATGCCTGCGTGCCCCTGGTGGATGCGGCGGGGCAGGGCGTCCTCCTCGGGCTGGATGACGTCGTCGAGGCCCGGCGTGTCGTCGTTGTTCGGGGTGGTCACGGCAACCTCCTTCGCGAAAACGTGCGTCCACCCTAGCGAACCGGGCGGGTCCGGGGAAGAGCGGGCGCCAGGGGCCCGGGCGGGGACACGGACGGCCTGCGGCGCGAGGTCCTGGACGAACCGGGGCATTGCGGGTTGAGTGGCACGCATGACCACCTTCACGTTCAGCTCCCGCGTGCCCCATCCCGTCGAGGACGTCTTCGCCTGGCACGCCCGCCCTGGGGCGCTCACACGGCTGACCCCCGCCTGGACGGGATCCGTGGTGGAGGAGTCCTCGCCCCCGCTGCGGGACGGGACGCGGTCCCGGCTCCGGGTCGCCGTGCCCGGCTCCTACGGGCTGGCCTCGGTGCCCTGGACCGCGGAGCACCACGGCTTCGTCCCGGGCCGGGAGTTCCGCGACCGGATGGTGAAGGGCCCGCTCGCCTCGTGGGAGCACCACCACCGGTTCGACGACGACGCGAACGGCGGCACCCTGGTCACCGACACGGTGGAGTACGCCGCGCTGCCGGGCAGCAGGGCGTTCGGGGACCGGCTGATGAGCCCGGCCCTGGGACGCCAGTTCGAGGCCCGCTCCCGGCGGCTGGCCGCCGACCTCGACTTCCACAGCCGCTACCCCGGCCGCCCCCTGACCGTCGCCATCACGGGGGCATCGGGCACCATCGGCGTCCAGCTCGCCGCGCTGCTCGGCACCGGGGGCCACACGGTCCTGCGCTTCGTGCGCCGCGAGGCGCGCACCCCCCTCGAGATCTCGTGGGACCCGGCGGCCGGGGAGCTGGACCCCGCCGCGCTGCGGGGCGTGGACGTCGTGGTGAACCTGGCGGGGCGCAACATCGGCGGGCGGCTCACGGACACGGCGAAGGAGCAGATCCACGACTCACGGGTGCTCGGCACCCGGCTGCTCGTCCGGGCCCTCACCGCTCTCGGCGACGAGGCCCCCTCCGCACTGGTCAACGCCTCAGGGGTCGGGTACTACGGGGCGGACACGCACGGGGAGACCGTCACGGAGAAGTCCCCGCCGGGCGACGACTTCCTCGCCGAGGTCTGCACGGACTGGGAAGGGGCCGCCCAGGACGCCGAGGCCATCGGCACGCGCGTGGTCACGATGCGCACCGGGGTGGTGCAGAGCCCCGCCGGCGGTGCCCTCAAGGCCCAGCTGCCCCTGTTCCTCGCGGGACTGGGCGGACGGCTCGGTTCCGGGGACCAGTGGCTGAGCTGGATCTCGCTGGACGACGTGGTGGGCCTGTTCGCCCACGCGGTGCTCTCCCCCGGCCTGCACGGGCCCGTCAACGCCGTGGCCCCGATGCCCGTGACGGGCCGTGACTACGCCCGGACCCTCGGGAAGGTCCTCGGCCGGCCGGCCCTGCTGCCCACACCGGGGTTCGGGCCGAAGCTCGTGCTCGGCACCGAGGGCGCGGAGCTCATGGCGCTCGCGGACCAGCGGGTCTCGGCGGACCGCGCCATCGACCGCGGCTACCGGTTCCGCCACCCCGACCTCGGCTCGGCGCTGCGGGAGGAGCTCGGCCGCTTTTGACCCCTCCCCGCCGGGCCCCGGCCGCCGAAGTCACCACTTCTGCCCGAGCTCACCGCAGGTCGACGGTGGTCTCGGGCAGAAGTGGTGACTTCGCGGAAGGGGTCGGTGTCAGAGGCGGCCGGAGACCGGGAACCGCTCCCAGGCGCGGTGGCTCTTCATGAGCGTGACCACCTGCTCGACCACGGCGGCGGAGTCCTTGCCGGAGACCACGCCGGGCGCGCCCCCGGGCAGACCCGCCGCGGCGAGCACCTGGCCCTTGGCGCCCCAGGTGCCGATGGCCTTGGCCTGGCGGAACACCTCGCCGAGCAGCAGGTGCACGCGCGGGTCCACGCCGCCGGTGCTGACGGCTCCGGCCTTCGCGTCGAGACCCTGCTGCGCGTCCGGGGCCGGGGGGACGGCACCGGCCACGAGCACCGAGTCGAACTCGACGGAGCGCGCCGTGAGATAGGTCCGGTGGGCCACGACCTTCCCGCCGCGCCCGACCGGCCCGCCGTGCGGGGCGATGACCAGCGGCACCATCCCGGCGTTGTCGATCGCGGAGACCACGGCCACGAGGTCGTTCTCGTCCGGGTCCGGGCCCACCACGATGCCCACCTGGCGGCCGTCGAGGGGCCACTGCCCGCCGACCTGCGACAGGGCCGGGCTCGGCTTGATCTTCCCGTGCTTGACGGTCGGCTTCGGCGCCGGCAGGCCCAGTCCCTGGGCGACCACGGCGCAGAGCTTCTCGTCGACGTTGGCGAGCGCCTGCAGCTGGCGCTCCTTGACCGACTGCTCCCAGCACTTGCCGAGCTCGAAGGTGTACGCCTGCGCGATGTGCTCCTTCTCGACCTCGCTCATCGACAGCCAGAACAGGCGGGTCTGGCTGTAGTGGTCGTCGAAGGACACGGGGTTCCCGCGCTCCTTGACCGACTCCGCGACCGAGGCCGGGTGGTCGATGAAGGGGCGGGCCGGCTCCTCGGCGGGGAAGGGGTTGTTCCCGTCCAGCGAGTTCGGGTGGTAGGGCGCGACGCCGGAGTGCACGGCGGTCTGGTGCATCCCGTCCCGCAGCATGTCGTTGACCGGGGCGTGCGGGCGGTTGATCGGCAGCTGCGTCCAGTTGGGCCCGCCCAGCCTGCTGAGCTGGGTGTCCAGGTACGAGAACAGCCGGCCCTGCAGCAGCGGGTCGTTGGTGACGTCGACGCCGCGGACCAGGTTGTTGGGGTTGAAGGCGACCTGCTCCGTCTCGGCGAAGAAGTTCGACGGGTTGCGGTTGAGCGTCATCAGCCCGACCGGCTCGACGGGCGCGAGCTCCTCCGGGACGATCTTCGTGGGGTCGAGCAGGTCGATGCCCTCGAAGACCTGCTCCTCGTTGTCCTCGAAGACCTGCACCCCGAGCTCCCACTCGGGGTGGGCGCCGGCCTCGATGGCATCGGCGAGGTCCCGGCGGTGCACGTCGGGGTCCATGCCCATCGCGATCTGCGCCTCCTCCCACAGCACCGAGTGCACGCCGAGCTTCGGCTTCCAGTGGAACTTCACGAGCACGCTGCGGCCCGCGTCGTCGACGAGGCGGAACGTGTGGACGCCGAAGCCCTCCATCGTGCGGTAGGACCGGGGGATGCCGCGGTCCGACATGTTCCAGATCGTGTGGTGCTGCGCCTCGGTGTGCAGCGAGACGAAGTCCCAGAAGGTGTCGTGGGCGGACTGCGCCTGCGGGATCTCGCGGTCCGGGTGGGGCTTGCCCGCGTGGATGACGTCCGGGAACTTGATGGCGTCCTGGATGAAGAACACGGGGATGTTGTTGCCCACGAGGTCCCAGGTGCCCTCGGAGGTGTAGAACTTCGTGGCGAAGCCGCGGGTGTCCCGGGCGAGGTCGGCGGAGCCGCGCGAGCCGAGAACGGTGGAGAAGCGCACGAAGACCGGGGTCTCCACGTCCTTCTGGAACACCGCGGCGGAGGAGATCCTGCTCGCGGTGCCGTAGGAGCGGAACACCCCGTGGGCGCCGGCGCCACGGGCGTGCACGACGCGCTCCGGGATGCGCTCGTGGTCGAAGTGGCTGATCTTCTCCCGGAAGTGGTGGTCCTGCAGGAGCACGGGCCCGCGCCGGCCGGCCTTCAGGGAGTGGTCCGTGTCGCTGCGCCGGGCGCCGTGGGCGGTGGTCAGGTGCTCCCCGCCCTGGGCGTTGAGGGTCGGGTCGATCCCGGTGTCCTGGCCCGTGGGGCTCACGGGCTCGGGCGTGCCCTGGTCGGGCTTGGGCGGCAGGGGAGGGCGGGGCGTGGTGGGCTCCGCGACGGGTGCGGTCTCGCTGCCGGGGACGCCGGGGGTCATGGACGTGCGTTCCTCGGTCTTCTGCCTGATCCTGTTCAGCCTCTTGCGCATGGTGGACCTCCCGGTCGTCGTCACGTGGTCGGCACCGGTCGGGCCCCGTCCGCACGGACCGGAACGACCAGCTCACTGATCATTACTGCACTCCCGTGAGGCAGGACACAACCCCTGGGCCGTGCCTCCGCGCAGGGTGAACAGCCGGCGGCGGCCTGGCCGGACACCGCCCGCCACCGGAAGGGACCCCCTCGGCGGCGCGGCCGAGGGGGTCCGGGACGGGGGGAATCAGTCCTCCTGGACGTCGATCCGCTCCTTGCGCACGGTCTCCTCGACCACCTCGGTGCGCTCCGTGCGGCGCACGGCCAGCCGCACACGCTCGTAGGGCACGCGCACCGTCTGCACCACGGGCACCTCCCGGTAGAGGATGACCTCGTCCTCCCCCACCGGCAGCTCCTGGCCGGCGAGGAACGCCTCGCGCTCCTCCTCGGTGACGGGAGTGCGGATCTCCTCGACGTCCTCGGACGCCAGGGTCTGCTCCGCGCGCACGGGCTCCTCCACCACGTACTTGCGCAGCCGGGTCCGTCCGGTCTCGACCCGCTCCGTCCCGACCTGCAGCCGCTCCTCGTGGCGGACCACGGAGGGGCTCGACTCCTGGTGCTCACCGCGCACGGACCCGGCGCCCCCGGGGCCGCGGTCCTCGCCGCCGGCGACGTGGCGACCGGCACCGCGCTCCGCCGTGTCCCGGTCCCCGGCGGCCGGGGCGGTGGCGTCCCGGCCGGACGCCTCCTGGTCGTAGGCCTGGCCGCGGGCGCCGGACGGCTCGTCGCGCCCCTCACCGCCGACGCTCTCGCGCCCGTGGCCCGCCGTGGCGTCCGCCCCGGTCAGCGACTCGCCGGTCTCGCGCACGTTCGTGCCGTCGTCGCGGCCGGAGTCGTCGCCGTGACGGACGGCGTCGTCGTCCCCGGCGTCGATGTTGTAGGCGGGGGCCCCGCCGCGCGGGTCGCGCGTGTCGGTCGGGCCCGTGGTGGCGGAGCCGCCGATGTCGCCGTCCTCCCGCCCGTAGGCGTTGTGGTCCCAGAGCTCGGTCGCCGAGCTGGGCGCGTGGCGCTCCACCCCGGTGTCGTCGGTGTCCCGTCCGCCGGCGCGCCCGGCGGTGGACTCCTCGTGGGCGGATTCCTGGTCGTACGGGCGGTCGTCGGAGGTGGACATCGTGGACTCTCCTCGGGTTTGCTGTCGTCGTGCAGATTTTATCAGCGTGCTGAGTGGTGGTGCAGACCACTCTACGGGGGACCGGCCGCCGGCACGCCCCCACCCCCGCCCTTGTCCACCCGCTCCCGCGGTGCCAGTATCGATGCATGAGCACCATGACCGTCCTCGCGGCCGGCGGCGCCGAGGCCGTGCGGACGGGAGCGTGGGAGAGCGGTGCGACGGTGGCCGGAGCGGTCGTCGTCGTGCTGATGGTCGCCGCCTCGTTCTCCCTGCTGCGCAGCCCGGCCCAGGATCCCGTGCTGCGCCTGCTGTGGTTGCTCATGATCCTCGCGTTCCCGGTCGCCGGCGCCGGACTGTGGTTCGCGCTGGGCCGCCGGGCCCCCCGCCCGCAGGACCCGCACCCCGCGTAGTCCCCTCCACCCCCTGGGAGACCCGGCCGAGAAAGGAATCCGCATGAGCTACACCCAGGACGGGCACGGGTTCTTCACCCGGGCCCTCGACGCCGAGGACCGCGGGCGGCTCGACGAGGCCGAGACCGCCTATCAGCAGGCCATCGTCCTCTTCGAGGAGGAGGGCGACTCCGCCCAGGAGCAGGCCGCCTGCCACTACAACCTGGGCCACCTCTACCTCGGGATGAACCGTCCCGGCCGTGCCGTCACGGCCTACGAGAACGCTCTCGGGCTCTTCTGCCACATCCCGGGCAGCGGCAAGCACAAGGCCCGCACGCATCTGATCCTGGGCAGCCTGCTGCTCGAGCTGGACCGCGCCCACGACGCCGAGGAACACCTCCTCGACGCCCTGGGCCAGTACCTCGACGCCCCGCACGAGGCGCAGGACCAGGCGCAGTGCCACGTCAATCTGGGGCGGGTGTACGAGCTGGGCGAGCGCCACACCCAGGCCATCACCGCGTACAACCGAGCCCTGGACTTCTACCAGGAGACCGAGGCCACGGCCACGGACCAGGCGGAGTGCTTCACCGCCCTGGGCCGGCTCTACGAGCGCGCGGGCCGGATGAAGGAGTCCGGGGCCGCCTACGCGGCGGCCGCCCGCCTGCGCTGGGCCGCCGAGCAGCAGCGCCTGGAGCAGCAGAGCCCCGCCCGGGACGCCGGCGTGCCCGAGGGGGAGGACCGCCCATGAGCTCACGCCTGGTCTACGGCTGCATGACCATCGGCGGGTCGTGGGACGACACCCCGGCGAGCGCCCGGACCGTGGACCGCGCCCGCGCCGCGGTGCACGCCGCGCTGGACGCGGGCATCACCGACTTCGACCACGCCGACATCTACGCCCACGGGAAGTCCGAGGCGGTCTTCGGCGAGCTCCTCGCGGAGGACCCGGAGCTGGGACGGAGAGCGACGCTCCAGACCAAGTGCGGGGTGCGGCTGCCGGGCAACACCGCCGCGCCCGGCGCGCCGACCCACTACCGGCTGGACCGGGACACGATCCGGAGCAGCCTCGAGGGATCCCTGCGCCGGCTCCGCGTGGACTCGGTGGAGCGGCTCATGCTGCACCGGCCCGACCCGCTGGCCGACCCCCGGGAGGTCGCGGGAGCCCTGGACGAGCTGCGCAAGGAGGGTCTGATCCGCTCCGTGGGCCTGTCCAACATGTCGACCCGCCAGCTCTCGCGCTACCAGCAGCTGCTCACCATGCCCGTCACCGCGGTGCAGCTCGAGCTGAGCCTGCGGCACCGGAGCTTCGTGGAGCAGCAGATCCTGGCCAACCACCCCGAGGGCGCGGAGCACTCGTTCCCGGAAGGACTCCTGGAGTACTGCGCGGCCGACGGCATCGAGGTGCAGGCGTGGGGCGCCCTGGCCCGCGGCCTGTACACCGGTGCGCCGATCCCTCCGGAGGACCAGCACGCCGCGGCCACCGCGGCGACGGTCCACCGGATCGCCGCCGCGCACGGCACCTCCGGCGAGGCGGTGGTCCTCGCGTGGCTCCTGAAGCACCCCGGCGGGATCCGCCCGGTGCTGGGGACCACGGACCCGGAGCGGATCGCCGCGTGCGCCGGGGCGGAGGAGCTCGCGTCCCGGATGGGCCACGAGGACTGGTACGCCCTGCTCACCGCGGCGCGCGGCCGGTCCGTCCCCTGAGCCCGCACCGGACGCTCAGCCGGTGAGCCGCGCGCCCAGCTCCTCCGCCGCCTCCTGGAGGGCGGGCACCATGTCCACGAGGTCCTCGACCCGGTGCCGGAACACCGGTGCGGACAGTGCGAGCGCGCCGACGCAGCCCCCGCCCGGCCGCAGGACGGGCACCGCGACGGCGACCATCCCCACGTCGTGCTCCTGGTCCTGGGTGGCCCACCCCTCCCGCCGGATCCGCTCGACCCGCCGGCGCAGCTCGTCCCGGTCCGTGAGCGTGCTCGGGGTGCGCGCCTCGAGCTCGACCGTGTCGACGAGGTGCTCGCGCACGTCCTCCGGGGCGAACGCGAGCAGGCACAGCCCCAGGGCCGAGGAGTTCAGCGCGCCGCGGTAGCCGGGGTCGGAGGTGACCCGGAAGTCAGGTCCGTCCTCCTTGGCGAGGGTGTGGAAGCGGTCGCCGTCCAGCACCGCGAACAGGCAGGACTCCCCCGTGCGCTCGACCATCCGCCGCAGCACGGGCACGACCGTCCCGGTGATCCCGAGGCGCTGGGCCACGCTGTGGGCGGCGTGGAAGATCTTCAGCCCCAGGACGTAGCGCCGGTCCTCCTGCAGCTCGGCGAAGCCGTCCCGGACGAGGGCGTTGAGCAGCCGGTACGTGGTGCTGAAGGGGTATCCGCAGATCTTGGTGGCCTCGGCGGCGGTCAGCCCGCCGGGGTGCTCCCCCAGCAGCTCCAGCAGGCCGAGGGCCTTGCCCACCATGTCCTGGCGGGCGGGCCCCGCCGCCTCCGGGGCCGTCACCGGGGGCATCCGGTGACGGGGACGGCGGTCCGGCTCGGTGTTCTCACAGCGGGGCTCCGTTCGGTCTGCGGTTGACATGTGGACGAGCTCACAGCGATCATAATCACAAAATAGAAGTAGTTTCCACAATATGAGAGTCGGTTCGTGTTGTGGACCGAGCCGGAGGACTTCCATGAGCTCAGCAGCGACGACCGCCGAGACCACGGCCTCACCGCCGTCCGGCAGGACGCCCCGCAAGGCCGCACTGGCCGGCTGGATCGGCAGCGCCCTCGAATACTACGACTTCGCGGTCTACGGCACCGCCGCCGCCCTGGTGCTCAACCACCTCTTCTTCCCCGCCGGGACGTCCCCCGGCGTGGCCATCCTCTTCGCCATGGGCACCGTGGGCGTGGCCTACATCGTCCGGCCGCTGGGCGCGCTGGTGATGGGCCCGCTGGCGGACCGGTTCGGCCGCAAGTTCGTGCTCATGCTCACGCTGTTCATGATCGGCGGGGCCACCTTCGCCGTCGGGTGCCTCCCCACCTACGACCAGGTGGGGATGCTGGCCCCGGCCCTGCTCGTGCTGTGCCGCGTGGTCCAGGGCCTGTCCGCCGCGGGCGAGCAGGCGAGCGCCATCTCCATGTCGCTCGAGCACGCCGACGAGGACCGCCGGGCGTTCACCACGAGCTGGACCCTGCAGGGCACCCAGTTCGGGACCCTGCTGGCCACCGCCGTGTTCATCCCCTTCACCCTCCTGCCGGAGGAGGCGCTGTTCAGCTGGGGCTGGCGCGTGCCGTTCTGGCTCTCCGCCGCCGTCGTGGTGGTCGCCTACCTGATCCGCCGCCACCTGGAGGAGCCCCCGGCCTTCCGGGAGGCCCGCGCCGAGGCGCCCGCGGAGCAGCCGGAGTCCCCGCTGCGGGTGCTCCTGAGGCACCACCGGGCCGCCGTGGTCCGCATCGCCGCGGCCGCCATGATCAACACGGTCAACGTGGTGTTCACGGTGTGGTCCCTCTCGTTCGCCACCTCCGTGGTCGGCCTCGACCGCTCCACCATGCTGTGGGTCTCCGTGCTGGCCAACGCGGTCGCCCTGTTCGTGATCCCGGTCGTGGCCGTGCTCGCCGACCGGATCGGCCGCAGGCCCGTCTTCCTCGCGGGGGTGCTCGGGCCCGCCGTGCTGATGTACCCCTACCTCTCGGCGGTGCACGCCGGGGACTGGCCGCTCGTCTTCCTGCTCGGCGCGGTCATGTCCGGGTGCTTCTACTCGATGGCCAACAGCATCTGGCCCTCGTTCTACGCCGAGATGCTGCCGCTGCGGGTGCGGGTCACCGGACTGGCGCTGGGCACGCAGATCGGCTTCGCGGTCTCGGGCGGCTTCGCGCCCGTCCTCGCCTCCGCCGTGGCCGGTCCCGCCGGCGACAACTGGCTGGGCGTGGCCGTGTTCGTCACGGTCGCGTGCCTGATCTCCGGCGGCGCCGCGCTCACCGCGAAGGAGACGGCGAAGAAGTCCCTCGACGAGATCGACGCGCTGCACACCTCGCGCACCGAGGCCGCCGAACTGCGCGCCCTGGACGCCGAGGCGCGGGCCGCCGCAGCGCAGAGCGCCACCGAGCCGGCGGGTGCGGAGCCGGCCGTCTCCGGAGCGGGACGCTGATGCGCACCTCGATCGCGACGGTCTGCCTCTCGGGCACCCTCGAGGAGAAGATGCACGCCGCCGCGGCCGCAGGCTTCGACGGGATCGAGGTGTTCGAGCAGGACCTGGTCGTCTCCCCCTCCTCCCCCGAGGAGATCCGGGATCTCGCCGGGCAGCTGGGTCTGAGCCTGGACCTCTACCAGCCCTTCCGGGACTTCGACGCCGTGGGCCCGGAGCAGCTCGCCGCGAACCTGCGGCGGGCCGAGGCCAAGTTCCGGCTGATGAACCGGCTCGGGGCGGAGACCGTGCTCGTGTGCTCCAACGTGGCCACGGCGGAGATCGACGACGACGAGGTCATGGCCGGGCAGCTGCGCCGGCTCGGCGAGCTCGCCGCCCGCTACGACGTGCGGCTGGCCTACGAGGCGCTGGCCTGGGGGAAGTTCGTCAACGACTTCGAGCGCGCCCAGCGGATCGTGGACCTCGCCGGCCACCCGGCCGTGGGGACCTGTCTCGACAGCTTCCACATCCTCTCCCGCGCCTGGGACCCGGCGCCGATCGAGGACATCGCGGCGGAGAAGATCTTCTTCGTGCAGCTGGCCGACGCCCCGCTGCTGAGCATGGACGTCCTGTCCTGGTCCCGCCACCACCGGGTGTTCCCCGGCGAGGGCGACTTCGACATGGTCGGGTTCATGTCCCACCTGGTCCGCGCGGGCTACGACGGGCCGGTGTCCCTGGAGATCTTCAACGACGCCTTCCGCCAGGCCGACGTCAACCGCACGGCGGTCGACGGGCTGCGCTCCCTGCGCTGGCTCGAGGACCGGACCCGGCGGGCCCTGGCCGGCGAGCGGACCCGGGACACGCTCGAGCTCCAGCCGCTGCCCGCGGTCGAGGAGCCGGCCGGCTACGACTTCGTGGAGATCCGCACCGGACGGCTCGGCGAGACCACCCGGCTCCTGCACCAGCTCGGTTTCGCCCTGGGCGGGCACCACCAGTCCAAGGAGAACGTGCAGGTGTGGGTGCAGGGACCGGTGCGCGTCGTCGTCAACGACGCGGTCCTGGACGGCTCCCCCACCGAGGTCGCCGCCCTCGGCTTCGAGGTCGCGGACCCGGACGCCGCCGTCGAGCGGGCCGCCCGGCTCAAGGCCCTGCCCGTCCCGCGCTCCCAGGGCCCCGGCGAGCAGGTCCTGCGCGGCGTGTTCGCCCCGGACGGCACGGAGATCTTCTTCTGCGAGCGCACGGCGGACGGGAGCCCGGCCTGGCTGGGCGAGTTCGGCGCGGACGACGAGCTCGGGACCGGAGCCCTGGTCGCCGGGGTGGACCACGTCAACATGGCCCAGCCGTGGCAGCACTACGACGAGGCCGTGCTGTTCTACACCTCGGTGCTCGCCCTCGAGGCGCAGGCCTCGCAGGACGTCCCCGGCCCCTCGGGGCTGGTGCGCAGCCAGGTGATGCGCTCGGCCGGCGGCGCGGTGCGGATGCCGCTCAACGTGGCCCCGGCGGCCGCCGAACAGGGCTCCTTCGTGGGCGCGGCCTACCCCGAGCACGTGGCGCTGTCCTGCACGGACGTCTTCGCCGTGGCTCGGCGGGCACGCCGGCGCGGGCTGAAGTTCCTGCCCGTGCCGCAGAACTACTACGAGGACCTCGACGCCCGCTTCGACCTCGACGCGGGGTTCGTGGCCGCCCTGCAGGAGCTGCACCTGCTCTACGACCGGGACGCCGAGGGCGAGTTCCTGCACTTCTACACGGAGACCCTGGGCACGGTGTTCTTCGAGGTGGTCGAGCGCCGCAACGGGTACGCCGGCTTCGGCGCGCCCAACGCCCCGGTCCGCCTCGCGGCGCAGTACCGGCGCTCGCAGGCGGCCCACCGGGCGCGCACGGAGGCCTGAACGGGGCGGGTCAGCGGAAGACGCGCGGACCCGCGTGGGGGGCGAGGAGCTCCTGCTGCTCCGCCGAGATGCGCAGCACCGTCCCCGTGGCGGGCACGAAGAACGCGAGCTGGGTCTCGGCCCGCACGCACGCCCGGCGCGAGACCACGTCGGTGATCTCGAAGCCCAGCGTCAGCGCCCCGCCGCGGGCCGAGACCACCCACACCCGGACCTCCACGGGCGTGTTGCGGTACTCGAGGGGACGGAGGTACCTGATCCGGTTCTCGGTGATCAGCGCCTGGGTGCCCTCCGGCAGCGCGGAGAAGAAGGGGATCAGCGGGGGCTCCACCTGGTCACCCGTGCCCACGGGCACGCCCAGGGCCGAGATCCGCGCCTCCTCGAGCAGCCGCACGACCTCCACGTTGTTCACGTGCCCGTACGGGTCCATGTCGCCCCAGCGCATGGGCACCCGGCACAGCACACCGGACTCGTCCTCCACCCTCATGCGGTCCGTCCTCCTCGGTCGTCGAACTCCGGTGCGCGCGGCACGCCCGTGCGCACGGCACCGGCGTCCTACATCGTAGGCCCGTGCCCTCCTGCCGGGCGGCCCCGTCATGTCACACGGCGCCCGTGCCCAGCGACGGGTGCGACAATGTCGGCTGACCCGGGCCCTGTCCCGACGACCGGCGAGGAGCGGCGCGATGCCCCGAAGTGCCCGCACCACCCGCCGCTCCGTGTGGGCGGTCCGGGTCCTCGTCCCCGTGCTCGCGCTGGGCCTGGTCTGGCTGATCGCCGGCTGGGCCGTGTTCCAGCATCCCCGGACCGACGCCCCGGCGCGCTCGGACGCCCTCCTCGTCCTGGGCCCTCCGGACCGGACCCGCATGGCCGAGGCGCTGCGGCTCATGGACGCAGGGGTGGCGCCCGTGCTCGTCGTGGCGAACCCCGGCACCCGGGACCTCGGCGACGCCTCGGGGAAGATGTACTACGCGCGGGCCGCGCAGATCTGCGCGGAGGACGGCGGCCAGGACTACGAGGTGATCTGCTTCCGGCCCGACCCCTCGACCACCCAGGGCGAGGCCATGGAGCTGCGCGCGCTCAGCGAGCAGCGCGGGTGGGACCACGTCAGCGCGCTCACGTACCGCCAGCACGTCGCCCGGGCCCGCCTGCTGCTGGGACGCTGCTACTCCGGGGAGCTGGACGTGCTCTCCTTCGACTACCCGGCCGTGCCGAGAGGCCACCTTCGGGAGTTCGTCTACCAGTCCGGCGGCTTCGTGAAGGCCTGGCTCACCCCCGGCTGCGATCAGCAGCTGCCCGGGCAGCCGAAGTCCGTGGACTGACCGGACCGCTCAGCCGCCCCGGTCCGCGAGGTCGCGGATCCACTCGACGGACCGGCGGTCGCCCTCGGAGGAGACCGTGTGGGCGTCGTCGCGCCCGGAGAGGACGTCCCCCGCGGAGGGCCGCGGCGTCCCGGGCCGGTGGGGGCCGCCGGAGGCGGCGATCCCGGCGACCCACGCCTCGGAGTCCACGCCGCGGTGCGCGTCCGCGGCCAGGCGGGCCCGGGCTGCGGCGACGGTGATGGGGTCCACGGGGTCGG
>NZ_JBISWK010000083.1:0-2406 GCF_044462205.1 Kocuria rhizosphaericola
TGGGGCCATGACCGACCTGCAGTGCCCGGCCACCGCCGTCCTCCTCGACGACGCCGCCCCTCCCCCGCCGTGGACCGCCCGCCTGCGCGTGGCCGAGCGGTTCGCGGCCCGCGGCGCCGAGGAGCTGACGTCGCTCGTCGAGGACTCGGCCGACCTGTTCCGCGGGGAGACCTTCGTGGTCGCCGCCCCCGCCGGTGACATCGAGGAGGCGCTGCGGCGGCGGGGTGTGGGCGGGCGGGCGCCCGTCGTCGTCGAGGTGGACTCCGCGGGGTGGCGGCCCGTGCCCGCCCCCTGACGCGGGTGGGCCGGGAGGAGCGCTCCGGCTCACCGGCCGGCACCGGCGGCCCGGGTCGCTCGGGCAGCGGCCGCCGTGGTGGGGCCGGCGAGGGCGAGGGAGTCCCGCCGCGCGGGCCGGTCCGTTGTGCTGTCCGGCCCGGACCCTAGGGTTTCCGCTGGTGGGGCCGCTCGGCCCCCGGAACCGGGAATCCGAGGAGGACGTCGCTCTCATGATGGGACCGAGCCATGCGGCCTGCGGGGCGGCCGCGTGGGTGGCGCTGACCGCCGACTACCAGCTGCACCTGCAGGACCTCACCGTCCCGATCGGGTGGGGGGTCCTGGACGTCGGCGACACCGGCGTCCTCACCGGTGCGCTCGTCACCGCCGGGGCGGCGCTGCTGCCGGACCTCGACCACCCGGACGGGACCGTGGCCCGGTCCCTGCGCCCCCTGTCCACCTGGTTGGCCCGCGGGATCTGCCGGCTCTCCGGCGGACACCGGCGCGGCACCCACTCCCTGCTGGGAGTGGCGGTGTTCACCGGGCTGGCGGCCGCGGCGCAGAAGATCGGGATCCCGGTCGAGGGCCTCGGCTGGGTGTGGCCGCTCGCCGCGGTGATGTCCGTGCTGCTCATCGCCTTCGCGGTGCAGGTGCTCGCCTTCGTGCCGGACCGGGTCGCGAAGCTCAACTGGGTCGTCGGGATCGGCCTGGGCGTCGTCGTGGGGCTGCACCCGCCCGCGCACGAGTGGTGGTTCCCCGCGGCCGTGGCCACGGGGGTGGTCGCCCACCTCGCCGGGGACCTGGTGACCACGCGCGGGATCCACCTGCTCTACCCGCTGCGCATGCCCCTGCCCCTGCCCCGGTCGGTGTACAAGAACCGGTCCTTCCTCGCGGTGCCGCTCATCGGCAACGCCGGCTCCGCCGCGGAGATCGCGCTGCTCGCCCCGATCACCCTCTTCGCCCTGACGGGGCTGTGGGGGGCGTTCGCCCTGACCAGCGGGATCGCGCTCGCCTGAGCCGTCAGACCACCCGTCCGTCCTCGGCCTGCCGGCGGTTCTGCTTCGCGCGCTCCTTCTTGATCAGCTCGAGCGTGCGGACGAGCCGCGGCATGGTGATGATGACGAGCCCGCCCACCATGTTCAGCGGGATGACCCACAGCATCCACAGCAGCCAGTCCGTGTAGGAGAGGTCGGCGCCCGCGTGCATGGCACCGAAGATGATGGCCGAGTTGAGCGCTCCGTGCAGCATGCCCAGGCCGACGACCAGCAGCCCGTCGATGAGGGCGATGAAGGTGTGCACCACCTCGCTGCTCGACCCCTGGCTCATCCGTGTGCCGAGCGTGATGGTGCTGCCGGCCAGCAGGGCCAGGGCGGCCGTCTCCACCGTCAGGCCGCCCTCGAGGTACTTGGTCGCCGACTCCTCCAGGGTGTCGTGGAACTGCGGGAACCCGGCCACCACGAACCAGGTGAACAGCCATCCGCCCAGGAGGTTGGCCAGCAGGGTCACCAGCCAGAAGCGCCCCAGCTGCAACCAGGTGCTGTGCCGGGAGACGACGGCGTAGATGGGCACCAGGAAGTTCTCGGTGAACAGCTCCGAGTGGGCGAGCTGGAGGGCGAGCAGGCCGAAGCCGAAGGCGGCGCCTGCCAGCAGGTCGGACCCCGTGGCCTCCTTGACCGCCAGATAGGCGAGGATGCCCACGCCCACGTCGATGCCGCCGAACAGTCCCGTGATGATCAGGGCCCGCCACGTGCGGGTCAGGCGTTCCGCGCCCTCGGTGACGGTGTTGTCGAACTCCTCGACGAGTTCGTCCTCGAGCGGTTCGTCCGTCCGGCCCAGCTCCTTGCGCTTCTCCTCGAGGTTCGCGTTGTCCGGTTCCATCCCTGCCCCCTGTGTGCTCTCGTCGATCCCTGGCCGGGATGCGGCAAGCCTACTGGCGCATCGCCGGGGTCACGATTGGCCATCCGGCACGATCGTGGGTAGGATTGTCGTCGTTGCCCACAGCGGTCCGCCGCTGTGGTCGACGAGCGCGAGTGGCGGAATAGGCAGACGCGCACGGTTCAGGTCCGTGTGCCCGAGAGGGCGTGGGGGTTCAACTCCCCCCTCGCGCACCACGCAGGCGAAGCGGGACATCCG
>NZ_JBISWK010000084.1:0-52722 GCF_044462205.1 Kocuria rhizosphaericola
CGGATGTCCCGCTTCGCCTTTTCCGTGCCTCCGACCCGCCGGCCGGGAGGACGCCCGCGGCCGGGTTCAGCCGCCGGCCGGGAGGACGCCCGCCCAGTCGGTCAGGTAGCCGGTCACCGGCGCGTGCGGGATCTCCGACCAGCGCTCCGGGTCCTCCTGCTGGACCTCGCCGGTGGCCAGGCCCAGCAGCAGCTCCTTCATGGCGAGCACGTTCTGCTGCACGCTCCTGCCGCGGGCCTTCTGCCCGAGGCTGCCGTCCGAGGTGTTGCCCGAGGTCTCGAAGAACACGACCGGGTGGGAGTGGCCCTCGGGGTTGAGCCCGTCGTGGTCCAGGCCGAGCATCATCGCCGAGACGACGCCGCCCTTGATGTCGATCTCCTGGCTGCCGCCCACCTGGTAGCGGTCCATGTTGACGTAGCCGTACTTCGCGAGCTCGTCGTAGACGTGCACGTGCATCTGGCGGGTGAGCCTGTCGTAGGCGCCGCCCTCGAGCCCCGGCAGGGTCGGCCCGCCGGGAGCGAGCGAGATGCCGAGCGAGAGGGTGACGTCGTCGCCGGTCCCGTACTCCTTCTTCAGGCCCTGGTGGTGGATGTCCACGCCCCAGGCCGGGTCCACGGTCGTCCAGTACTCGTAGAACGCGCGGGACTCGTCGGCCGCGAAGCCCTCGGACGTCCAGTCGCGGTTGAGGTCGATGCGCTGGGGCGTGCCTCCCTCCGGCCCGCCGGAGACCTGGTCCCACAGGACGGTGTGCCGGATGTTGGCCTCGGCGCCGTCCGGGTTGTACATCGGGATGACGTGGAAGGTGAACTTCTCGCGCAGCAGCTCGTACTCGGCCGAGCCGTTGGTGCCGAGGTCCTTGAGCAGGGTCAGCAGGGCGTCGGTGCCGTAGGGCTCGTTGCCGTGGATGCGCCCCTGGAGCCACACGTGCTCCGGCCCGGAGCCGACGGTCGCGACCCACAGGTCCCGGCCCTGCTCGGAGGTGCTCACCTCCGTGCCGGCCTCCGCCAGGGTGAAGGCGTCCACACCGTGGCGGCTGGTCCGCTCGAGCTTCTGCAGCTCCTGCACCACGTCGTCGTAGGTCAGGATGCTCGAGATGTTCGTCCGCCCCTCGGTCGAGGGGAAGTTGGCGTCCGCGGCCGCGGGGGACGCGGCGCCGAGCGGGAGCACGACGGCGAGCGCGAGCGCCGCCGCGATCCGGCCGCGCGGGCGGTCCGAGGGGCGGGGGGTCGCGGGGCGGGGGGTCGCGGGGCGAGCGGTCGCGGGGTCGCGGTGCTGAGGGATCACGTGCTGGTCCTCCGGGGGGTGAGCGGAGCTGCCGGTGCGGCCCTGCGATGGACCGCGCCGGAGCGGGGGTGATGGTGATGCTAATCACGATCGCACACGTCCGTCACCGGCCAGTGGGCAACACTGGAAGTACTGCTCGGTAGCGGAGCGCGCGGGAGCGGATCGTCCACGGGCTCCGCGCGCCGCGAAGCGCACCGGTGCTCGCCGGGGCGCGGTGATCCGGGCCACATCCGCCGCGGGGTGACGTCCGGCGTCGTCGTCCCCCGCGCCGGAGCCATAGACTGGGCCACTGTGAAAGCACTGCTCCTGGAGAACGTCCACCCCGAGGCCGAACGCATCCTGACCGAGAGGGGCATCGAGGTCGAGACCCGCAAGGGCGCCCTCGACACCGGCGAGCTCGTCGAGGCCCTCGAGGGCGTCGAGCTGCTCGGGATCCGGTCGAAGACCCACGTGACCCGGGAGGTCTTCGAGGCCCACCCGCAGCTGCTGTCCGTGGGCGCCTTCTGCATCGGCACGAACCAGATCGACCTCGCGGCCGCCACCGAGCACGCGGTGACGTGCTTCAACGCCCCCTACTCCAACACCCGGTCCGTGGTGGAGCTCGCGATCGCCGAGATCATCTCGATGGCCCGGCACCTCACCGACAAGAACAAGGCCATGCACGAGGGCGTGTGGGACAAGTCCGCCAAGGGCGCCCACGAGGTCCGCGGCCGCACCCTCGGCATCGTGGGCTACGGCAACATCGGCTCCCAGCTGTCCGTGCTCGCCGAGACCCTCGGCATGCGGGTCTACTACTACGACATCGTGGACCGCCTGCCGCTGGGCAACGCCCAGCGCTGCGACACGCTGGAGGAGCTGCTGGAGCGGGTCGAGACCGTCTCGCTGCACGTGGACGGCCGCGTCGGCAACGACAGCCTGTTCGGGCGCGAGCAGTTCGAGCGGATGCGCCCCCGGTCCCTGTTCCTCAACCTGTGCCGGGGCATGGTGGTCGACTACAACGCGCTGCGGGACGCGCTGGTCAGCGGGCACATCGCCGGCGCCTCCGTGGACGTCTTCCCCAACGAGCCGAAGGTGGCCGGGGACCCGTTCACCTCGGTGCTCCAGGGCCTGCCCAACGTGATCCTCACCCCGCACATCGGCGGCTCCACGCAGGAGGCGCAGGTGGACATCGGACGTTTCGTGGCCGGGAAGCTCTCGGCCTTCGTGAGCTCGGGCTCCACCACGCTGTCGGTGAACATGCCGCAGGTCCAGCTGGACACCGCCGTCAACGGCACCCGCATCCTGCACCTGCACCGCAACGTCCCCGGCGTCCTCGCGACCGTCAACAGCGTCCTGGGCGACCACGGCATCAACATCGACCGCCAGCAGCTGTCCACCCGCGGGGACACCGGATACCTCGTCACGGACGCCGGCAACGGCGTGACCCGGGACGTCATCGAGCAGATCCTGGGACTGCCCGAGACCATCCGCCTCAGCACGATCAACTGAGTCCCGTCCCGTCCGCCTCCCGCGCCTGACGGAGGCAGGTGGCACAATGACCGCATGAGCGGCGTCCTGGAGCAGCCTGCCGTCCACGGCAGGAGCACCTACGGAGCGGTGGTGCTCGCCCTCGCACCGGCGGGGGCGGCACCCGGCCCCGACGACGCCGCCCGCGCGGGCGACGACGCCCCGGTCCCGATACCCCCGGGCGGCGCTCTGCACCCGCGCCACCAGGCGGAGGCCGCCGAGCTCTTCGCCCGTCTGCACGCCGAGGGCGTGCTCACCGCCCTGGTCACCACCCACCCGGAGCTGCCCGAGGGGCCACCGGCCGACATCGTGGTCGCGGCCGACCCGCCGCGGGGCGGGCCCGACCGGCACCCGCCGGCCGCCGCCCTGCTGCTGGCCTCCCGCCGTCTGGCGGTGGAGCCCGAGCACATCGTGGTGGTCAGCGACAGCGACCGCCTGGTCCGGACCGCCGTGGCCCACGGCTTCGGGCTCGTCGTGGGGCTCGACGGCGCGGGCCGGCGCGGCGCACTGTTCGCCGCCGGCGCCCACCTCGTCGTGGACAACCTCACGGACCTCGACATCCCGGTCGCCACGGCCCCCGCGGACTCCGGCTGGGGCGGCGGCTCCGGCGGGGGCAGCCCGTGGAACCTGACCTACACGTGCCTCGACCCGCCGCGCGAGGGGATGCGGGAGTCCCTGTGCACCCTCGGCAACGGGTACATGGCCGTGCGCGGGGCCGCGTGCGAGTCCCGGGCCGACGGCACCCACTACCCCGGCACCTACCTGGCAGGCGTCTACAACCGGCTGCGCTCCAAGGCCGACGGCCTCGCCCTGGAGCACGAGGACCGTGTCAACGCCCCCAACTGGCTGCTGGTGCAGTACCGCGTCCAGGACGGCTACTGGTTCGAGCCCACCCCGGAGAACGTGCTGGAGCACCACCAGGACCTCGACCTGCGCACCGGGGTGCTGACCCGCGCCCTGCGCTTCCGGGACGAGGCCGGGCGCACCACCCGGGTGACCACCCGCCGGTTCGTCTCCCAGGACGAGCGCCACCTGGCCGGCCAGGAGACGGTCTTCGAGGCCGAGGACTGGAGCGGGACCCTGACCGTGCGCAGCCTCGTGGACGCCGACGTCCGCAACCGCAACGTCGCGGACGACGCCGACCTGGCCGGCCGGCACCTCGACGACGCCCTCCTCGAGGACCTGGGCCACGGCACCGCACGGGTCGAGGCCACCACGTCCCAGTCCGGGGTCCGGATCGCCGTGGCCGCGCGCACCCGCGTGCTCCGCAGCGGCGCCGGGGACCGGCTGCTCTCCCGGGTCCCCACCCGGCCGGCCCCCGGCGTGGTGGGCCACGAGCTGCGGCTGCGGATGGACCCGGGCCGGGCCGTGCGGGTCGAGAAGGTCGTCGCCCTCGTGACCTCGCAGGACCGGGCGATCTGCACGCCCGCACTCGCCGCCACCACGCTGCTGGACCGGGCCGGCGGATTCGAGGAGCTGCTCTCCGCGCACGTGGTCGCGTGGCAGGCCCTGTGGTCCGCCTTCGCCGTGGCCACCGACGCCGGCGGCCAGCAGGGCCTGGCCGTGAACCTCAACACCTTCCACGTCCTGCAGTCGGTGGCCGCCGCGCACCCGGACCTGGACGCCGGCGTCCCGCCCCGCGGGCTGCACGGCGAGGGCTACCGCGGACACGTGTTCTGGGACGAGATGTTCGTCTACCCCATGCTCACCCTCCGCCGGCCCGAGTGGACCCGGGCGCTGCTGGCCTACCGGTACCGGCGCCTGCCCGAGGCGCGCGCCGCGGCCCGGGCGGCCGGTCACGAGGGCGCCATGTTCCCGTGGCAGAGCGGCAGCGACGGCCGGGAGGAGACCCCGCTCGCGCTGTTCAACCCCCGCACCGGCCGGTGGATCCCCGACCACTCGAGGCTGCAGCGCCACGTGGGGCTGGCGGTCGCGCACAGCGTGTGGCAGTACTACCAGGCCACGGGCGACACCCGCTTCCTGATCGAGCAGGGCGCCGAGCTCGTGGTGGAGGTCGCCCGATTCTTCTCGAGCCTGGCGGTGCACGACCCCGAGGACGACCGGTACGTGATCACCGGGGTGATGGGCCCGGACGAGTTCCACGACGGCGCCCCCGGCAGGCCGGGCTCGGGGCTGCGCAACAACGCCTACACCAACGTCATGACGGCCTGGCTGCTCGCCCGGGCGGTCGAGATGGTCGAGCGCCTCGGCCAGGACTACGGCGGGCCCCTGTGGCGGCGCCTGGACCTGCGGGAGGACGAGGTGGCCCGCTGGGAGCGGATCCGCACCCGCCTGCGCGTCCCGTTCCTGGCCGGCGGCGTCCTCGCCCAGTTCGAGGGCTACGAGGAGCTGCCGGAGTTCGCGTGGGAGGACTACCGGGCCCGCTACGGATACATCGGCCGCCTCGACCTCATCCTCGACGCGGAGGGGCTGTCCACGAACGACTACCGGCTGGCCAAGCAGGCGGACGTCCTGATGCTCCTGTACCTGTTCTCGGCGGAGGAGCTGCGGGAGCTGCTGGGACAGATGGGCTACGACTTCCCGGCGGAGTCGGTCCGGGCCACCGTGGCCTTCTACTGCGACCGCTCCTCGCACGGGTCCACTCTCTCCAACGTGGTGCACTCCTGGGTCGAGGCCCGCCGGGACCGCCGCAGCTCCTGGTCCTTCCTGACGCGGGCGCTCAACAGCGATCTCGTCGACGCCCAGGGGGACACGGTCCGTGAGGGCGTGCACCTGGGGGCCATGGCCGGCTCCGTGGACATCCTCACCCGCTGCTACACGGGCCTGGAGGTCCGGGACGACATGCTGTGGCTGCACCCGGCGATCCCTCCGGAGCTGCCCAGGGTGTCCTTCTCGATCAGCTACCGGGACCAGCCCATCCAGGTGGAGGTCACCCGCTCCGCGCTGCGGCTCTACCTCGGCCCCGGCCCCGCCGACCCCGTGCGCGTGTGCGTCGACGGCCGGGTCCACGAGCTCACCGCCGGACAGGTCCGGCAGTTCCCCGTGGAGGTGCCCGATGCCTGAGCCGTGCACCGGCGGCCTCGGGGCCGCGGTCCCCCTGGAGGACCCCGCGAATTCACCCGATGGCCACCGGGGGTTCCCCCTCGGTGGCACCGTGGTCGGACCGCCCGGTCCACCATGGGACGACGACGCCCCCGCACTCCCCCACCCTGGAGCAGTGATGTCACCAGACACCGTCCTTCTCGACCGTCGCACGACTCCCGGGGTCGCCGATCCCGCGGTGCCGCTCATCGGGCCCGCCACGGGCCGCGCCCTGCACGTGATGAGCTACAACGTCCGCTTCCACCACAGCGGCACGCACGCCGGGAACCCGGACCACTGGCCCGACCGTGCGCCCCGGCTGGGGCGGCTGCTGCAGCTCGAGCAGCCCACGCTCCTCGGGGTGCAGGAGGCCCTCCACCACCAGCTGCCGGCGGTGGAACAGGCGCTGCCCGCCGGCTACCGGATGGTCGGCTACGGCCGCGCCGGGGGCAGCAAGGGCGAGTACTCCGCGATCTTCTACGACGCCCGGCGCCTGGAGCTGCTGGAGTGGGACCAGTTCTGGCTCTCCGACACCCCGGAGCTCATCGGCTCCACCACGTGGGGCAACGACGTCCCCCGGATCGTCACCTGGGGCCGGTTCCTGGACCGCGGCACCGGCGGCGAGCTCGTGCTCGTCAACACCCACTTCGACCACGACTCCGAGGACGCCCGGGACCGCAGCGCGGAGGCCCTGGTCGAGCTCGTGCACAGTTTCCGCCCGGACACCCCCACCGTGGTCACCGGGGACTTCAACGCGGTGGCGGGCGACTCCGGGGCGTACGCGACGCTCGTGGACTCCGGGGTGCTCGGCGACACCTGGGCCACCGCCGAGGAGCGGCTCACCCCCGAGTGGGGCACGTTCCCGGACTACGGCGAGGCCGTCGAGGGCGAGGAGCGCATCGACTGGGTGCTGGCCAGCCCCGGTGTCCGGGTGAGCCGCAGCGCGATCAACCCGGCCCGCTTCGCCGGGGGCCACCCCAGCGACCACGCACCGGTGCAGGCGCTCGTCACCCTCGTCGAGGACTGAGCGCCGCGGTCCTGCGGGGCCCGGCGCTCCTGCTGCGCCCTACGGTCCTGCCGGGGGCTCCGGTTCCGCCGAGCGCTGCGGTCCTGCCGGGCCGAGGGTGAGCGGGCGCCACGGGCGGGCGCCGTCGGCCTCCGCGCCCATCGACCCCACGGTCCGCGCCGT
This sequence comes from Kocuria rhizosphaericola, assembly GCF_044462205.1. Taxonomy (NCBI): domain Bacteria; kingdom Bacillati; phylum Actinomycetota; class Actinomycetes; order Micrococcales; family Micrococcaceae; genus Kocuria; species Kocuria rhizosphaericola. Next base: position 7,022 of record NZ_JBISWK010000084.1, read on the forward strand.
GCGCGCCAGGGACGCCGCGTCCTCCTCCCGGGAGCGGCACACGTCCGCGGCCGGCAGCGCGCACCACCGGATCGGGTCGAGGGTGAGGATGTGCGGGACCCACACCGGGTCGCCCGCGACCCACTCCCCGTCCTCGCGGGTGAAGGACATGCTGACGGTCAGGCCCTCGTTGTTCACCGGCACCCGGGTGGCGTGCTCCGAGAGGCTGTTGCCCAGCCCGTGCACGATCCAGGTGTCCCCGTGCTTCTCGATCGGCAGCACCGAGTGCGTGTGGTGGCCGTAGACGAAGTCGAACTCCCCGCTGTCGGCGAGCGCGTGCGTGACCTCGAGCTGCTGCAGGTCCGGCGCGGAGGAGTACTCCTCCCCGGCGTGGACCGCGGCCAGCACGATCTCCGCACCCGCCTCGCGGGCCTGGCGCGCCTTGCGGACCATCTCGGGCACGTCCAGCAGGTCCACGCGCCACGCGGCGTCCGGGACGTTGCCGTTGAGCCCGTAGGTGCCGGTCACGAGCCCGACCCGCACGCCGCCCGCGTCCAGCACCAGCGGCTCCTGCGCTTCCTGCGCGGTGCGGTACGTGCCGGTGGTGGCGATCCCGGCGTCCTGCAGGACGTCGAGGGTCCGCTCGAGCCCTTCCGGGCCGGCGTCCACGGCGTGGTTCGTGGCCGTCGTGCACGCGTCGTAGCCGATGTCCGCCAGCGCCGGGACGATCTGCGGCGGCACCTCGAAGGAGGGATACCCGGAGAAGGGGCCCTCGGCCGCGGCGAGCGGGGTCTCCATGTCGCAGATCGCGAGGTCGGCGCTCTCCGTGAACGGGCGCAGCCCCTCCACGAGCGGTCCGAAGTCCAGCTCCCCGTCCCCGTCGGCCTCGGCCTGCGCCCACAGCCCGGGGTGGAGCAGGACGTCGCCGGTGACCACGACCTCCAGCCGGTCCGGAGCCGGGGCCGGCGTCGCGGACGGGGCCGGAGCCGACGACGGGGCCGACGACGACGTCCCGTCGCCGGCCGGGGAGGTCCCCGGCGGCTCCGGGGAGCAGCCGGCGAGGACCGTCGCCCCCGCCAGGAGGGCCGCGGCCAGGCCCGCGGCGGGGCCCCGGCGCGCCGGCGGGAGGGAAGGACGAATGGTCATGGACCGAGGGTAGGCCACCCGGCAGGGGCCGCCCACCCCCGAACCGGTCACGACAGGACCGTCGACCAGAGCCCCTCGTCCTCGGGCCGGTGCGGGACCCCGGTGCTGGGCACCACCTCGGCGGGCGCCGGATGGGCGCTGCCCTTCAGCGCGAGCATCTCCTCCAGGTCGTCCAGCGGGGCGGGCGAGTTGTCGGCGCGCAGGTCGACGTCGAGCAGCACGGGGTACTGGAAACCGGCGAGCGTGTCGGCCACGAGCACCGCGGCGCTCTGCTGCCCCCGGCTGTCCCCGCCCGCGTCCTGGCCCGCGCGCAGGCAGGCCAGCAGCGCACGCGCCATCTCGGTGCTGGTCGGCCCCGGCACCGCGAGCGCCTCGTCCATCGCGGCGCGCATCGCCTCGACGACCTCCGGGCCTGCCAGGTAGTTGCCGATCACCACGAAGTCGGCCCCGGCCACGCCCCCGGCCCAGGGCGTGCACAGGCTGCCGGTGAGGTGCGCGCCCGGCCCCGCCACGGGCAGGACCGCCACCTGGCGCAGCGCGAGGTCGGGGTCGGCGTCGGTGAGTCCTGCGATCGCCTCCTCCGCCGTGCCCCCGTGGTGCAGGGTGCGGAGCATCTCGAAGCGCAGCCGCCGGTTGGTCCACGCCTGGGAGGCCACCACCCCGGCGGTGGGCACGAGGGCCGGCACGGCGTTGCCGACGGCGAGCGAGCAGCTCGCCGTGGCGGCCCCGAGCAGACGGGAGTCCGCGCTCCGGGCGATCACGGTGTAGGTCACAATCACCTCCTGGCCGTCACTTCCGTGACGACCGGTTCGTCGTCGATGTCCGTCCCCGCGCCGACCGGGGAGGACGTCCCGCGTCCCGGCACGCCGGAGCCGTGGGTGTGGTGGTGCGCCGCCCCGGATGCATAGGGTGGGACGACACCCACGACCGGGTGCGCACCGGCAGGGCAGCCGAACGGAGCACCCGCAGGTCCTCCCGGGCGGACGGCTCATTCCTACCACCGGGAGGTGCCGGATGGCACGCGGAGCACGGATCGCCGCGCTCGGGAGCGCCGTGTGCCTCGCCCTGGGCGCCTGCTCGGCGGGCGAGGGCGTGGACCTGGCGGGGGCGGGAGAGGTCGACACCGACGACTACCTCAAGGTGGCCATCGCCGGGGAGCCCGACCAGCTCGATCCCCACAACACGAGCGCCTACTTCTCCTTCCAGATCCTCGAGAACGTCTACGACACCCTGGTGGAGCCCGACGAGAACCTCGAGATGCAGCCCGCCCTCGCCGAGTCCTGGGAGGTCAGCGAGGACGAGCTCTCCTGGACGTTCCGCCTGCGGGAGGGCGTCACGTTCCACGACGGCTCCGCGTTCACCGCCGAGGACGTCGTGTACTCCTACGACCGGATCATCGACGAACAGCTGGCCAACGCCTACCGCCTGTCCGCCGTGGAGGACGTCGTGGCGGTCGACGAGCACACCGTGCGCATCGACGTGTCCCAGCCGACGCCCGCCCTGCTCGCCGCGATCGGCGGGTACAAGGGCATGGCCATCGTCGAGCAGCAGAACGTGGAGAGCGGGGACGTCCAGCTCGACCCGGTGGGCACCGGCCCGTTCGAGGTGGTGGGCAACTCCGCGAGCACGGCCGTGACCCTCCGGGCCAACGAGGACTACTGGGGCGAGGGCCCCCACGTCCCAGGGGTCGTCTACCGGTTCATCTCGGAGGGCACCACGGCGCTCGCGGACCTCACCGCCGGCGAGGTGCACTGGACCGACTCCATCCCGCCGCAGCGGGTGAACTCGCTGCGGCAGAACCCCGACGTCGAGGTCGCCGGCGTCCCGTCCACCGACTACTGGTACGTGACCATGAACCAGGAGCGGCCGCCCTTCGACTCCCGCGACGCACGCCTCGCCGTGGCGCACGCCATCGACCGGGAGGCGATCGCCCAGGTCACGTGGTACGGCAACGCCACCGTGAACCAGACCGCCGTTCCCGAGACGTCCGTCTGGCACCACGAGTACGCGCCCTTCGAGCAGGACCTGGACCGGGCCCGCGAGCTCGCCGAGGACTCGGGACTGGCCGGACGGACCGTCGGGCTCATGGTCACCAACGAGTTCCCGGAGACGGTCACGGCGGCCCAGGTGATCGCCGCCAACCTCTCGGAGATCGGGGTCTCCACGGACATCCGCACCCTCGACTTCGCGACCTGGCTCGACGAGCAGGCCCGGGGGAACTTCGACATGCTGCTCCTGGGCTGGCTCGGCAACGTGGACGTCAACGACTACTACTACAACCAGCACCACTCCGAGGGCTCGAACAACGCCCAGGGCTACAGCAACCCCGAGGTCGACCGGCTCCTGGACGCGGGGCGCACCGAGACCGACCAGGACGCCCGCAAGGAGCTCTACGGCCGGGCGGCGGAGCAGATCGTGGACGACGCCAGCTACGTCTACCTGTACAACCCCGACGTGGTCCAGGCCTGGGTCCCCGAGCTGCAGGGCTACGAGCCCCGGCCGGACCGCGCCGTCCGGTTCAACGACGTCCGGCTCGAGGAGGACACCGAATGAGCAGCCCTCTCCTGAGGTTCCTCGTCAAGCGCCTGCTGCACACCGCGGTGGTGCTGTTCGGCGTGCTGGTGGTGGTCTTCGCCCTCCTCCAGCTCGTCCCCGGGGACCCCGTGCGGGTGGCTCTCGGCACCCGGTTCACCCAGGAGTCCTACGACGCCCTGCGGGAGGCCTCCGGGCTGGACCGGCCCCTGCTCGTGCAGTTCTTCGCCTACATCGGCAACGCCCTCACCGGGAACCTCGGGGTGAGCTTCCGCAGCGGCGAGCCGGTCACCCTCATCCTGCTGGACCGGCTGCCGGCCACGGTGTCCCTCGGCCTCGCCGGGATCACGATCGCGCTGCTCATCGCGTTCCCGCTCGGCACCTGGGCCGCCCTGCGCCGCGGCTCCGCGGCGGACGGCGGGATCCGGGCGGTGAGCCAGTTCGGCGTCTCGGTCCCCGACTTCTGGCTCGGCCTGCTCCTGATCATCGTCTTCTCCACGATGCTGGGGCTGCTGCCGCCGTCCGGGTACGTGCCCTTCACGGAGGACCCGTGGGGCTGGCTCCAGCGGGTGATCCTGCCGGGGCTCGCCGTGGGCGTGGTCTCCGGGTCCATCATGACCCGGTACGTGCGCTCCGCGGTGCTCGACGTCGTCGGTTCCAACTACGTGCGCACCGCCCGGTCCAAGGGCCTGCCCCGCCGCACGGTGGTCGGCCGGCACGTGATGCGCAACGCGCTCGTCCCGATCCTCACGGTGGCCGGGGTCCAGGCCGCCACGATGCTCGGCGGCCTCATCGTCATCGAGGTGGTCTTCGCGTGGCCGGGCCTGGGCCGGCTGGTCTTCGACGCCGTCGCGGCCCGCGACTACCCGGTGGTCCAGGGCACCGTGCTGCTGATCGCCCTCATCTTCCTGCTGATCAACCTGCTGGTGGACATCCTGTACGCCGTCGTCGACCCGAGGATCCGTGTGTCATGAGCAGCTCCGAGACGCCCTCGCCCGACCGCCGCGCCCCGGGCGCCGGGGACGGCCGCACCGGGCCCGCCCCGCGGCCCGCCGAGCCGGCGGAGACCCCGGAGGAGGTCAGCCGCACCGGCACCCTGCGGATGCTGGTCTCGAACAAGGTCACGGCCGCCGGCCTGGTCGTCCTCGTCGTCGTGGTCCTGCTCGCCGTGCTCGGACGCTGGATCGCCCCGTACGGGGCGAACGACATCGACGTGGTCAACGCACTGCAGCCGCCCTCGGGCGCGCACCTGTTCGGCACGGACGAGCTGGGCCGGGACGTGTTCTCCCGCGTGGTGCTCTCCGCCCGGATCTCCCTGACCGTGGGACTCGTGGCCGTGGGCATCGCCCTGGTGGTCGGCGTGGCCCTGGGCCTCGTGGCCGGCTTCTTCGGCGGCTGGCCGGACACGGTCATCATGCGCAGCGCGGACGTGCTCTTCGCGTTCCCCATCCTCCTGCTGGCCATGGCCATCGTGGCCGTCCTGGGCCCCGGTCTGACCACGGCGATGATCGCGATCGGGGTGGTCTACACGCCGATCTTCGCCCGCGTCACGAGGGCCTCCACGCTCGCCGTGCGCGAGGAGCTCTACGTCAAGGCCTCCCAGTCCGTCGGGGCGTCCGACGGGTTCATCCTGCGCCGCCACGTGCTGCCGAACATCATGGGACCCATCACCGTCCAGACCTCCCTCTCGCTGGCCTTCGCGATCCTCTCCGAGGCCGCGCTGTCCTTCCTGGGGCTGGGGGTCCAGCCACCCGAGCCCTCGTGGGGGCGGATGCTCTACGACGCCCAGGCCTTCATCTACGACGCCTGGTGGATGAGCGTGTTCCCGGGCCTGGCCATCTTCTTCACCGTGCTGGCGTTCAACCTGGTGGGCGACGGCATGCGCGACGTCCTCGACCCGCGCCAGCGGACCGCCGACGAGATCCGGAGGAGCGCCTGATGCCCACGACCGAGCGCCGCCGCACCGCCGCACCGGCGTCCCCCGAGCAGGACGTGCTGCTCGACGTGCGGGACCTCGCCGTCCGGATCGGCCCCGCGGAGATCGTCAACGGCGTGTCCTTCTCCGTCCCCCGGGGCGGGACCCTGGGCATCGTGGGCGAGTCCGGCTCCGGCAAGTCCATGACGGTGCTCGCGGCCACCGGCCTGATCGACTCCCCGCCCGCCCGGGTGAGCGGGCAGTCCCTGCTGGACGGACAGGACATCGTGCGGATGGATCCCCGGCAGCTGCGCGGCGTCCACGGCAAACGGGTGGGCTTCATCTTCCAGGACCCCTCCACGTCCCTGAACCCGGTGCTGACCGTCGAGCAGCAGCTCACGGAGGCACCCCGCTTCCACCTCGGCCTCACCCGCCGCGACGCCCGGCGCCGGGCGCTCGAGCTGCTCGAGGCGGTCGGCATCCCCGACCCGCCGTCCCGCCTCTCCTCCTACCCCCACCAGCTCTCGGGCGGGATGAAGCAGCGGGTCATGATCGCCGTGGCCCTGGCCTGCGACCCGGAGCTGCTCGTGGCGGACGAGCCCACCACCGCGCTCGACGTCACGACGCAGGCCCAGATCCTCGAGCGGGTCAAGGAGCTGCAGGAGTCCCGCGGCATGAGCGTGATCTGGATCAGCCACGACCTCGGTGTGGTCTCGGGCATCGCGGACCAGGTGGCCGTGCTCTACGGCGGACAGATCGTGGAGTCCGCGCCCCTCGAGGATCTCTTCACCGACCCCCGGCACCCCTACACCCGGGGCCTCATGGACTCCCGGCCGCAGACGGCCCACGGCAAGGGGGAGCTCGCCGTGATCCCCGGCAGCCCGCCGGACCCGAAGCACCTGCCCCAGGGCTGCCTGTTCTGGGACCGCTGCCCCGTCCGCGGGGACCCCCGCTGCGAGACCGAGCGCCCGCCGGAGACCCCGGTGGGACCGGACCACGTGGTCCGCACCTTCTACGGCGGGAGCGCGGACGGCACCGACCGGCGAGGAGGCCCCCGATGACCGACGACGACCGGCCGCTGCTCAGCGTGCGGGACCTGCAGGTCCGGTTCCCCGTCACCACCGACCGGGGCAAGGGCGTGGTGCAGGCGGTGGCCGGGATCGACTTCGACATCCACCGGGGACAGACGGTGTCCCTGGTCGGCGAGTCCGGCTCCGGCAAGTCCACGGTGGCCAACGCCCTGATGCACCTGGTGGAGCCCAGCGCGGGGACCGTCCTGCTCGACGGCAAGGACATCACCTCGGTGCGGGGCCGGGAGCTCAAGGCCCTGCGCCGGCGGATCGCCATGGTGTTCCAGGACCCGTTCGCGTCCCTGGACCCCCGCCAGCACGTCTCCCGCGCCGTGGCGGAGCCGCTCGAGGTGCACGGCCTCGGCGGGGACAGGGACGGGCGCCGCCGCCGGGTGGCGGAGCTGTTCGAGCTCGTGGGTCTCTCCCGGCGCTTCCTGGACCGGTACCCGCACGAGCTCTCGGGCGGGCAGCGCCAGCGCGTGTCCATCGCCCGGGCGCTCGCGGGCGAACCGGACCTCATCATCCTCGACGAGGCGACCGCCTCCCTGGACGTCTCCGTCCAGGCGCAGATCATGAACCTGCTCAACCGGCTGCAGGGCGAGCTGGGGCTCACGTACCTGTTCATCGCCCACGACCTCGCCGTCGTGGAGCACATGAGCGACCACGTCCTCGTGATGTACCTCGGCCGGCTCATGGAGGACGGGGACGTCCGGGACCTCTTCGACGACCCCGCCCACCCGTACACCAAGGCGCTGATGGCCTCCGCCCCGTCCGCCGACCCCGTGGCGGAGCGCCGCCGCCGGACCGCACCGCTCGAGGGCGAGGTGCCCTCCCCCCTCGACCCGCCGTCCGGGTGCGTCTTCCGCACGAGGTGCCCGTGGGCGGCCGACGAGTGCGCGGAGACCGTCCCGCCGCCCGTACCGCCACCGGGGACCGGCAGCACCTCCCTGGGACGCCGCCGGCCCTCCCGGGAGCACCTCGCCGCCTGCATCCGGCTGCCGGTGGTGCAGGCCTCCACCCGCGGGACCTCTCCCGGGGCCGAGATCCGCACGGGTCCGGCGCGCACCGCGCCGTGGGCCGGCGGCTCGTCCGAAACGTGAGTCACAGCGCATCCACCACGAGCACACCAGGAGCAGACATGGGCAGCACGCAATCGGTCCCCGGATCCCGCCTGGAGGGCGACGACCCGGGACCCGGCCACGCGCAGGAGATCGACCACCTGTCCCCGGGCGAGCAGGCCCCGGCGGAGCACGCCAAGACGCACCGGATCAAGTGGACCGGGCTCGTCCTGGGCCTGGTCCTGGCCCTGCTCATCTACTTCCTCATGCCCCCCGACCTGGCCCAGCACGCCAGGCTCACGGCCGCCACCGCCGGGCTCATGGGCGTGTGGTGGATGACGGAGGCCATCCCGATCCCGGCCACCGCCCTGCTGCCGCTGATCATCTTCCCGGTGCTCGTGCCGGACGTGGCGGTGGACGACGTCGGCGCCTCCTACGGGAGCAACATCATCTTCCTCTTCATGGGCGGGTTCCTCCTGGCCCTGGCCATGCAGCGCTGGAACCTGCACCGCCGGATCGCCCTGCGCACGGTGCGGGTCATGGGCACCAAGCCGGCCCAGATGGTGGCCGGCTTCATGGTCGCGACCGGCTTCCTCAGCATGTGGGTCTCCAACACCGCCACGGCCGTCATGATGATCCCCATCGGCGTGTCCGTCCTGCTGCTGCTGCCCAACCTGATGAACGACGCCGCCGCCGAGGCCGGCGTCGCCGACACCGACCTGGAGGGCGCCGACCCCCAGAGCGCGAAGGTGAAGGAAGCGATCATCGCCTCGAACTTCGGCACCGCTCTGATGCTCGGCATCGCCTACGCCGCGTCGATCGGGTCCCTCGGCACGATCATCGGCACGCCGCCGAACACCCTGATGGTGGGCTACCTCCAGGAGTCGCACGACATCACCGTGGGCTTCGGCCAGTGGATGCTCGTGGGGGTGCCGCTGTCCGTGGTCATGCTCGCGATCGCCTGGTTCCTGCTCACCAAGGTGCTGTTCAAGCCGGAGATCGACGAGATCCCCGGCGGCCGGAAGCTCATCAGCAACGAGCTGCACAAGCTCGGGCCCATGTCGACCGGCGAGAAGCTCGTGCTGGCCATCTTCGCGCTGGCGGCGTTCAGCTGGGTGTTCGTGCCCGTGATCTTCGACTCGCCGCCGATCAGCGACGCCGGCATCGCCATGGTCGTGGGGCTGCTGCTGTTCCTGCTGCCCGCCGGCGCCAAGCGCGGGGTCCGGCTGCTGGACTGGGAGTCCGCGGTCAAGCTGCCCTGGGGCGTGCTGCTCCTGTTCGGCGGCGGCCTGGCCCTGTCCTCCCAGTTCTCGGCCTCCGGGCTCACCGACTGGATCGGCACCCAGGTCGAGGCGCTGGGCACCGTGCCCGTCGTCATCCTGGTCCTCGTCGTGGCCGCCGGAGTCATCTTCCTGACGGAGCTCACCAGCAACACCGCCACGGCGGCCACGTTCCTGCCGGTCGCCGGGGGCGTGGCCCTCGGCCTGGACATGGACCCGATGATGCTGGCCATCCCCGTGGCGCTGGCGGCGACGTGCGCGTTCATGCTGCCGGTCGCGACCCCGCCCAACGCCATCGCGTTCGGCTCCGGCTACGTGACGATCGGCCAGATGATCAAGGGCGGGCTGTGGCTGAACGTCATCGGCGTCGGCCTGATCACCCTGGTGACGATGACCCTCGGGGTGTGGGTGTTCAGCATCGTGTACTGACCGGTCCCACCCCGCCGGCAGCGCCCGGCGGCCCCGTCCTCAGCCGGCGGGGCCGCCGTCGTGCTCGAGCTCGGCCAGCACCGGGAAGTGGTCCGAGGCCCAGATCCCGCGCGGGCGCTCGGCCAGGACGCGGGAGTCGAGGACGCGGACCCGGCCGCCGTACAGGATCCAGTCCAGGCGGGGTGTCCTGGCACGGGGCTCCCGGTAGTTGTGGAAGGTCCCCGCGGCGTCCACGGGCAGGGTGTCGCGCAGACCACCGGCGAGCGCGGCGTCCCAGGTGCGGGACCGGCCGGCGGCCGCGTTCATGTCCCCGAGGAGCAGCTGGGGCCCGTCCCACCCGAGGAGCACACGCTGGAGGGCGGCGAGCTGGCGCAGCCGGCCGTGCTCCGGCCACGGGTCGAGATGGGTGGCGACCGCCTGCCAGGCCACGCCCGTGCGCCGGTCCGTGAGCTCGGCCCGCACCAGGGTGCGGGGGAAGAGGTCCCCCGGCCACTTCGACCCCGGGACCTCCGGCTGCGGGGACAGCCACCGCTGCTGCCACCGCTCGATCCCGAAGCGGGCGGTGTCCACGGCCAGGAGGCACCGCTCACCGCGGCCGTCGGCGTGCCGTCCCCCGCCCAGCAGGACGTGGTCCGGCCCCAGGGCTTCCTGCAGGTGGTGCAGCTGCTCCGGGTGGACCTCCTGGAGGGCGGCGAGCTCCGGCCGGTGGGCCCGGAGCACCGCCTGCACCGCGGGGGCCCGGGTGAACCACGCGTCCGCGGCCCTCCGGCGGTACTTCGCCATGGGACGCCGGATGTTGAAGGTCATGGCCGTGAACGCGCCCCGGCCCCGCGGACCACGGGGGTCGGCGGGGCCGGGGCGGACGTGGTCTGCCACGAGCGCGGGACGGGCTACTGGGCCGCGGACTCCGCCGCGCCCTGCTCCGTGCGGGCGCCGCCGTGCTGGAGGTCGCCGCCGCTGTTCTCCAGGTGGGCGCGCATGAACCACTGGAAGAGCTCGAGCTCCTTGACCTGGCCGATGAGCATGTCCTCGGTGATGGGGTCGAGCTCGCCGACCTTCTGGATCGCGTCGCGGTGGTCCTCGATCACACCGTTGTAGACGAGGTCGAGAGCGGCGAGGTGCTCCACACCGGTGGCGCGGTGGACCGAGTAGTCGTCCCAGGTGCGGGCCTGGACGAGGTCTCCGGGCAGGCCGCTGGGGCCCACGCCCATGGTCGCCATGCGCTCGGCGAGCTCGTCGACGAAGCCGCGCACGAGCTCGATCTGCGGGTCCAGCATCTCGTGGACGGAGATGAAGTTGGGGCCCACCACGTTCCAGTGGGCGTGCTTGAGCGTGAGCTGCACGTCGTTGAGGGCGTGCAGGCGCTGCTGCAGCGTCTGGGCGACCTCGTGGCCGTTCTCGGTTGACAGACCGGGCACGGTGTAGGGGGCGGTGCGCTGGTTCGGCGTGGCCATGGGTTTCGTCTCCCTGTTTCCGGCCGCCGTCGGGCGGCGACCTGGCTCGACAACTGTGGACGGCCCGCGGGAACGGGCCTCTTCCACCCACTATGGCACGACCCCCACCCACTGTCAGCACCCTGTTCATTCGCTGTGCGCGATATCCGCGCCCCGGCCCGGCGCCGTCGGCACCGGGCGCCGCGCCGCTGCCGGCCCAGCCGTGCCGGGCCTTGCCAGAGCCGGGAGCCGCTGGTTGGCTGGGCCCATGGACACGACTCCCGGATCCGGCAACCAGCTTCCCGACGACCCGCACCTGGCCGACGACATCGGCGTGCCGGACACCCCGGCCCGCGACCTCGAGACGGCGCAGGACCCCCTGGGCCAGACCAACGCCGGCCAGCGCGTTCCGAGTGCGGGCGACGCCGACGACCCCGCCGACCCGGACTTCGGGGCCGGGACGGGCGGTCCCGGCCCCACGGCCGGGGACTGATCCGGAACAACTGACCCGGAACAGCGGCGCCCGGCGGGACGCCCCCGCTACCCTGGGTCCCATGAGCACCCGCGGCACCAGCACGGCCGGGATCGCCCGGGCCACCGGCATCCCCTGGGAGACCTGGACGGCACGGCTCGACGAGCTCGGCGCCCGGGCGATGAGCCATGCCGAGGTCGCCCGCCGTGTGGCGGAGCAGCTCGAGGGCGTCGTCGAGAACCACGAGTGGTGGGCGCAGTCCGTCACGGTGGCCTGGGAGCAGCACACGGGAGCCCGCCGGCCTGGGCAGGCCGGGGACGGCAGCTTCGGGGCGAGCGCGAGCCGCACGGTGGCCGGCACCCCGGACGAGGCGCTCACCCGGTGGACCGCGCTCGTGGCGGGGCGCACGGAGGTCGGCGGCGTCCCGTTCGAGCAGCCGCCCACCACCGCCGCCACCGAGAAGTGGCGCTACTGGCGCGTGCGGCTCGCCGACGGGACCCGGGCGTCCGCGACCATCGGCGACAAGGGGAGCGGCCGCGCCACGGTTGCCCTCGCGCACACGGGCCTGGCCTCCGCCGACGACGTCGTGCGGTGGCGCACGACCTGGAAGGAGCTGCTGGCCGCGCTCTGAGCCCGCGCCACGCTTGTGAGACGGCTCACTCCTCGCCTACGGTGACCCAAGTACCTGAGACGAGGAGTATCACATGACCGTGCCCTATCCGCGCCTGCTCGCGCCCCTGGACCTGGGCTTCACCACCCTGCCCAACCGGGTGCTCATGGGGTCGATGCACACCGGTCTCGAGGAGCTGCCCGGGGGGTTCGAGCGCCTCGCGGAGTTCTACGCGGAGCGGGTGCGCGGCGGCGTGGGGCTCATCGTCACGGGCGGCATCGGCCCGAACCCCGAGGGCGCCACGCACGCCGGTGGCGCCGTGCTCAGCACCCCGGAGGAGGTGGCCCGGCACCGCACGGTCACGGACGCCGTGCACGCCGAGGGCGGGAGGATCGCCCTGCAGATCCTGCACGCCGGCCGCTACGCCAGGACGCCCGACGCCGTGGCCCCGAGCCCGCTGCGCGCTCCCATCAGCCCGGTGGTCCCGCACGAGCTCACCGCGGAGGAGGTCGAGCGGACCGTCGAGGACTTCGCCCGCACCGCCGCGCTCGCCCGGGAGGCCGGCTACGACGGCGTGGAGGTGATGGGCTCCGAGGGCTACCTCATCAACGAGTTCGTCGCCGCCGAGACCAACCACCGCACCGACCGGTGGGGCGGGTCCTTCGAGAACCGGATGCGCCTGCCCGTGGAGATCGTCCGCCGCGTCCGCGAGCGCGCCGGCCCGGAGTTCATCCTCGTCTACCGGCTCTCCATGCTGGACCTCGTCCCGGGCGGCTCCACGCTCGAGGAGGTCGTGGCGCTGGCCCGGGCGGTCGAGGCGGCCGGCGCCACCCTGCTCAACACCGGCATCGGCTGGCACGAGGCGCGCATCCCCACGATCGCCACGGTCGTCCCCCGCGGCGGCTTCTCGTGGGTGACGCGCCGGCTCAAGGGCGAGGTCGGGATCCCCCTGATCGCCGTCAACCGCATCAGCACCCCGGAGACGGCGGAGCGGATCCTGGCGGACGGGGACGCCGACATGGTGTCCCTGGCCCGGCCCCTGCTCGCGGACCCGGACTTCGTGGCCAAGGCCGCGTGCGACCGGGCGGACACGATCAACACGTGCATCGCGTGCAACCAGGCGTGCCTGGACCACACCTTCGCGGGCCGGACCGCGTCCTGCCTGGTCAATCCGCGGGCCGGGCACGAGACCCTGCTGCGCCTCGGCCCCACCCGCCGGGCTGAGCGGATCGGCGTGGTCGGCGCGGGCCCCGCCGGGCTGGCCTTCGCCGTCAACGCGGCGGAGGCCGGGCACGCCGTCACCCTCTTCGAGGCCGAGGACCGGATCGGCGGGCAGTTCCTGATGGCCCTGCGCATCCCCGGCAAGGAGGAGTACGCGGAGACACTGCGCTACTACGGCGTGCGGCTCGCCGAGCTGGGCGTGGACGTGCGGCTGGGGACGCCGGCCGGGCCCGAGCACCTGCGTGGCTTCGACCGGCTCGTGCTCGCCACGGGCGTGGCACCGCGCGTGCCCGAGATCGAGGGCGTGGAGCACCCGTCGGTCGTGGGCTACCGGGACGTCCTGCACCACGGGGCGCCCGTGGGCCGCCGGGTCGCGGTCCTCGGCGCCGGGGGCATCGGCTTCGACGTCGCCGAGTTCCTCCTGCACTCCCCGGGCGCGGACTTCTACCGTGCGTGGGGCGTCGACACCACGCTGTCCGCCCGGGGCGGCCTGGCCGCGCCCTGCCCCGAGCGCCCCGCGCGAGAGGTGACGCTGCTGCAGCGCTCCCCCGGCAAGCCCGGGGCCGGGCTGGGCCGCACGACCGGCTGGATCCACCGGGCCTCGCTCCGGGCCGGGGGCGTCCGCGCCCTGAGCGGGGTGACGTACCGGCGGATCGACGACGACGGGTTGCACCTCACCGTGCCGGGTCCCGACGGCGCGGACCCGGTCGAGCAGGTGCTGCCGGTCGAGACCGTGGTGCTGTGCACGGGCCAGGAGCCGCTGCGGGAGCTGCACGACGCGCTGCTCGAGGCCGGGCACGACACCGGTGCCGTCCCGGTGCACCTCGTCGGCGGGGCCGACGTCGCGGCCGAGCTGGACGCCAAGCGGGCGATCCGGCAGGCCACGGAGCTCGTCGCCGTCCTGGGCTGACCCCCGTCCAGGACCGCTCACCGCCGAACTCACCGCTCCTGCCCGAAACGGGAGCACATCTCGCGGCGGCTCGGGCAGAACCGGTGAGTTCGGCGGTGAGCGGGGCGGAGGCGGGGCGGGGCGGGCCACCGTGCGGCGATCGGCGCACGGTGCCACGATGGGGGCAGTCCCCCAGGAAAGGAACTCCATGCAGCTCGACCTCAAGCTCGTCAACGCCACGGTCCTGACCATGGAGCCGGGCCGCCCGACGGCCTCGAGCCTCGGCGTGCACGGCGGGCGGATCGTGGTCCTCGACGACCCGGACGTGCCGGCCGCGAAGACCGTGGACCTCGGCGGGGCCACCGTGCTGCCCGGGTTCGTGGACGCCCACTGCCACACCGCGTGGTTCGGACTCGGCCTGGCGGAGGTGGACCTCGCCGGCTGCACGTCCCTGGACGGGCTCTACGCGGCCCTGGAGCGCGGCATGGCCGCGAAGCCCCGGGACGAGGAGTGGCTCATGGCCACCGGTTTCTACCCGGCCACCGTGGGCGGGTCGCTGCCCGACATCGACGTCCTCGACCGCATCACCGGCGGCACACCGCTGTTCGTCCGGCTCGCGTCCGGCCACGCGGCGGTGGTGAACTCCGAGGCGCTGCGCCGGGCGGAGATCCTCACCCCGGGCACCCCGGACCCGGTGGGCGGGCGGGTGGTGCGGAACGACACCGGACGCGCCACGGGCCTGATCGAGGAGACCGCCCAGGCGGTGGTGCAGGAGCTGTTCCGCCCCTATCCGGTGACCAAGCTCGTGGCGGCGCTGGACCGCGCCACCGCCCGCTACGCAGCCGAGGGGATCACCACGTTCGCGGAGGCCGGGGTCGGCGCCGGGTGGATCGGGCACAACCCCTCCGAGCTGCAGGCCTATCAGCAGGCCAGGGACGCCGGCGCCCTGCACGCCCGGGCCCAGGTGATGCCCGTGCTGGACGTCCTGCACGGGATCGGCGGGCTCGCGGACGGCTCCGAGCGCGGGCTCGACCTCGGGCTGCGCACCGGTTTCGGCGACGACGAGCTGCGGCTCGGACCGGTCAAGGTGTTCGTGGACGGCTCCCTGCTCGGGGAGACCGCCGCGGTGACCGAGGCCTTCTGCGGCGGCCACTCCACCGGCTACTTCCAGGAGAACCCCGAGCAGATGGCCGAGGCGATCCACGCCGCGTACCGTGCGGGCTGGTCGGTGGCCGCCCACGCGATCGGCGACCGCGCCATCGACTTCGCGATCGACGTGATCACCCGGTGCCAGGACGAGCACGGGCGTCACCGGGTGCCCAACCGGATCGAGCACGCGAGCATCACCCGCCCCGACCAGCTGCCCCGGCTCGCGGCCGCGGGGATCGTCGTGACCCCGCAGATCGGCTTCCTGCGCCCCATGGCCGCCCAGTTCCGCCGGCTCCTGGGGCCCGAGCGCACGGACTGGACCTACCGGGGCCGCAGCTTCCTGGAGGCCGGCGTGCGGATCGCGGGCAGCTCCGACCGCCCCGTGGCGGACGGCGCCGTGCTGCGCTCGGTCCAGGCCTGGACCGACCGCCTCGACGGCGAGGGGCGGCGGTTCGGCCCCGCGGACGAGCAGCTCGACGTGCTGGAGGCCCTCGCCGCCTACACGTCCGAGGCCGCGAAGGCCCTGGGGATGTTCGACCGGATCGGCTCGCTCGCCCCCGGCAAGCTCGCGGACCTGGTGGTGCTGGCGGAGAACCCCCTCGAGGTGCACCGGCGGGGCGGGTCGGTGGAGCACATCGGCGTGCTCGCGACCTACCGGGGCGGCCGGCTCACGCACGCCGCCGGCTGAGCGGGCCCGGCCGCGCGGTGCCGGCGGGGTGGACGGCCCTCAGCCCTCGACGAGGATCCCGTCCTCGTCGGCCCACACCGTCCGGCCCGGGCGGAAGGTGACGCCCTCGATGACGACCGGCACGTCCTGCTCCCCGACGCCGTCCTTGGCGGACTTGCGCGGGTTGGAGCCCAGGGCCTTGACCCCGAGGGGCAGCCCGGCCAGGGCGACCCGGTCCCGCACGGGACCGTTGATGACGACCCCGGCCCACCCGTTGCGCACCGCGGACTCCGCGATCATGTCCCCCATGAGCGCGGTGCCCATGGAGCCGTGGCCGTCCACGACGAGGACCGCCCCCTCTCCCGGGGAGTTGAGCACGGCCTTCACGAGGCCGTTGTCCTGGAAGCAGCGGACCGTGCGCACCGGCCCGGTGAAAGCGGTCACCCCGCCCAGGTCGAGGAACTGGCGCGGGCAGGACATCAGCTGCTCCCCGCGCTCGTCGTAGAGGTCGGCGGTGGTGAACGGGCGCGGATCGGTCATGAGCTGCTCCTGAAGCATCCGGTGGTGGTTCCGGGACCAGCCTAGCGACCGGCGCCGCCGCGATCGGCCCCGGCGCGCTCCGTGGACGGCCCCGGCGTCCCTTCCCGCGCGGCGCCGACGGTGGTCCCCAGCGGGATCTCGTCGATGAGCAGGGACAGCACGAGGCACCCCGCCGCGACGGGCACGCCCCACAGGAAGATCGGGGGCAGCGACTGGGCGAAGGCCTGCGCGACGGCCTCCTGCACCGGGGCGGGCAGGCCCGCGAGCACCTGGGGGCTCAGGGTGTTGACGTCGAGGGAGGGCAGGCTGCGGCCCGCGAGCGCGTCGTCGAGCCGGGCGACGAAGACCGAGCCGAACACGGCGATCCCGAAGGACGCGCCGATCTGGCGGAAGAAGTTCGACGACGACGTCGCGGCCCCCACCTCCCCGGGCGGCACCGCGTTCTGCACGATGAGGACGAGGTTCTGCATGAGGCAGCCGATGCCGAAGCCGGTGACGGCCATCCCCGCTGCGGTCAGCGCGTACGGGGTGGTCTCGTCGATCAGGGAGAGCAGGACGAGCCCGGCGGCCATCACCGCGGAGCCCAGCACCGGCCAGTGCTTGTAGCGCCCCGTCCGCGCGATGCGGCGGCCGGTGCCGATCGTGCCGGCGAGCATCCCGACCGTCACGGGGATCATCATCAGGCCGGCCCCGGTGGCCGACGCGCCGTCGACCATCTGCAGATAGGTGGGCAGATAGGTGATCGTCGCGAACATGATCACGCCCATGCCCGCGGCCGCCGCGGTGGGCACCACGAAGTTGCGCACGCGGAACAGGTGCAGGGGGATGATCGGCTCCGGGGCGCGGCGCTCGACCAGCACGAACAGCACGCCGAGCACCAGGGCCACCCCGGCGAGGCCGAGGATCCGCGGGCTCGACCACGCGTACGCCGTGCCGGCCCACGTGGTGAGGAGCACGAAGGCCACGCTGCCCAGCGCCAGCAGGGCCGTGCCGAGCACGTCGAGCCGCACCCGTCCCCGGGGGACGTGCGGCAGGTGCAGGAAACGGGGGATGAACAGCAGCGTCAACAGCCCCAGGGGCAGGTTGATGTAGAACACCCACCGCCAGCTCACGAGGTCCGTGAGGAACCCGCCGATCAGCGGCCCGCTCACCGAGGCGAGACCGAAGGCCGCCCCGATCACGCCCATGTACTTGCCGCGCTCGCGGGGGGAGACCAGGTCCGCGATGATCGCCTGCGCCCCGATCAGCAGGCCTCCGCCGCCCAGGCCCTGGAGGGCGCGGAAGACGATGAGCTGGGTCATGTCCTGGGCGGCGCCCGAGAGCACGGAGCCGAGCAGGAAGACGACGACGGCCACCAGGAAGATCCGCTTGCGCCCGTAGAGGTCGCCCAGCTTCCCGTAGACCGGCAGGCCCACCGTGGCGGCGAGCACGTACGCCGTGACCACCCAGGAGATCCGGTCGAGCCCGTCGAGGTCCCCGACGATCGAGGGCAGGGCGGTGGCCACGATCGTCTGGTCGAGCGCGGCCAGCAGCACCGCCATGAGCAGGCCCAGGAAGGTCAGCAGCAGCTGGCGGTGCTCCGTGCGGCCGGGGTCAGCGGCCACCGGCTCAGCGGTCGATCTTCAGCACGGAGCCGTTCTCGACGTCGACGAACACGTCCACCGAGTTGCCGTCGGGCTCGTCGATCTCGACCTCCCACACGGTCGTGCCGTCCTCCGTCTCGAGCTGCGCCTCGTCGAGCGCGCCGTTGACCGTCTCCAGCGCCGTGCTCAGCCCGTCCTCGAGGGGCACCCGGACCCGGGCGAGCTTCTCCCGGTCGTCGCTGTCGAGGCCGCCCTCCTCCTCCTGGCTGATCACGTCCTCGCCGTCCTCGGAGACGTACAGCTCGTGCTCGCGGTCGCCGGAGGCGACCGCGACCTGCCAGCTGGCCGGACTGTCCTCCCGTGCGATCTCGAACGCCTGGGCGTCGCCGCCCACCGCGTCCTCCGCCGCGGCGACGGCGGAGGACACCACGGCCGCCTCGCCGCCGGCCCCGGCGGTGGAGTCCGCACCGGGGCTGCCCGAGGGCGAGGCGGTGCCGGACGGCGAGGCGGTGCCGTCGCCGGTGGCGTCCTCCCCCGGACTCGCGCTGTCGTCGGGGCTGGCGGTGTCCTGCGCCGGGGTGCCGGTGGTCGCCGGGGCGGTGGTGCCGTCCTCCCCTGCGCCACCGTCACCCCCCTCGCCGCCGCAGCCGGCGAGGAGCAGGGCGGAGAGGGCGAGCGCGGCCAGGGACAGGGGCCTTCTGTCAGTGTGCAACATGTTCTGGATTGTTCTCCCCCGCGAGCCCCCTGGCAAGGACGTGACCGGGGCGCGGACCCGCCGGGCGCGCACCCCCCACCGGGCTCACAGGCGTCGCGTCTACTATCCTGGAGAACGCCTGACCCGAGACCGGGGGCATGCGCACCGCGATCGACGCCAGGAAGGAGGCGGCATGGGATTCCTCGAGAGCCTCGAGCACAACATCGAGAAGGCCGTCCGCGCCGCCTTCGCCACCGGCTCCCGGAAGCGGGTGGAGGCGGTCGAGATCGCCAGCGCCCTGCGGCGGGAGCTCGACCACGAGGCGTTCACGATCTCCGCCGGCCGCACCATGGCCCCCAACGTCTTCGTCGTGGAGTTCTCCGACGAGGACTTCCCGCGCGCCCAGGACTGGGGCACCCCGCTCGCGGAGGAGCTGTGCGACGTCGTCATCAAGCACGCCCGCAGCCAGGCCTACACCCTGCAGGGGGCGGTGAAGGTGTCCTTCACCCGCAACCCGGAGGTGGAGGCCGGCGAGTTCCGCATCCACTCCTCGGCGCAGCGCACCGCGGAGTCCCCCAACACCCCCTCCACGCCGAGCGGGCAGCGGATCGCCCGCGGCCACCGCCGGGAGGAGGACGAGCCGACCCGCTCCGTGCCGGCACAGCACTGGATCCCGGTGCTCGACGTCGAGGGCGCGCGGTTCTCCATCAACGCGGACTCGATCGTGCTGGGCCGCTCCGCCGAGGCGGACATCACCGTGGAGGACACCGGTGTGTCCCGCAAGCACCTCGAGATCCGGCGGCAGGGCGAGCACTTCGTGGCCGTGGACCTCGGCTCGACCAACGGTTCCTACGTGGACGGGGAGCGGGTGATCGGCCGCACCGAGCTGGTCAACGGTTCCGTGATCACCATGGGTCGGACCAGGATCACGTTCCGCCTCCTGACCCCGAAGGGGAACCGCTGAATGTCCGAACTCACCGTCACCCTCCTGCGCTTCGGGTTCCTGGCCCTCCTCTGGATCTTCATCTTCAGCATCGTCGCCAGCCAGGGGCGTGACCTGGCGGTCGGCGGGAAGCTCCCGGCGGTGCTCACGCGCTCCCGCGGCGACCGCCGCGGCGCCACGCAGGAACAGGTGCCGCCCGCCGCGGGCTCCACCACCGGTCAGCGCTCCCGTCCCCAGACCCTGGTGGTCATCGACGGCCCCCTCCGCGGCCGCAGCTATCCCCTGGGCAACGCCCCCGTGATGCTGGGCCGGTCTCCCGAGGCCACCGTGCCGCTCGGCGACGACTACGCCTCGGGGCGCCACGCCCGGCTGTTCCCGCAGGGCTCCCGCTGGTTCCTCGAGGACCTCGGCTCCACCAACGGGACCTTCGTCGGCCAGCAGCGCCTGTCCCGGGCCGTGCCGCTCGATCCAGGGACCCCGTTCCGGGTGGGCAAGACCGTCCTGGAACTGAGGTCCTGACGCATGGCGATCGCCTTCCGCTACGCCGCGCGCTCCGACGTGGGCCGGGTCCGCTCGAAGAACGACGACTCCGCCTACGCGGGCCGCCACCTCGCCGTGGTCGCCGACGGCATGGGCGGGCACGTGGGCGGGGACGTCGCGTCGGCCTCCGCGGTCATGGACCTCACGAGCCTCGACCGGCCCGACCACCACGGCGACGGCGCCACCGTGCTCACGGACGAGATCCAGAACGCCAACCAGAACCTCGCCAAGCTGGTCCTGGGCAACGCCCGCCTCGGCGGCATGGGCACCACCGTCACGGCCCTGCTGGCCGACCGGGACGAGCTCGTCGTGGCCCACATCGGCGACTCCCGCGCCTACCGGCTCCGGGGGGACGAGTTCCGCCAGGTCACCAAGGACCACACCTTCGTCCAGCGGCTCATCGACGAGGGCCGGCTGCGCCCGGACGAGGCGGAGTCCCACCCGCACAAGAACGTCCTGATGCGCGTGCTCGGCGACGTGGACGCCTCCCCCGAGATCGACGTGGAGACCCTCCGTCCCGAGAGCGGCGAGCGCTGGCTGCTGTGCTCGGACGGGCTCAACGCCGTGGTCCGCCCGGAGACCATCCAGTCCGTGCTGGGCTCCACCGACGACCTCAACCAGATCGTGGACACGCTCGTGGAGCTGACCCTGGACCGCGGGGCCCCCGACAACGTGACCGTGGTGGTCGTCCAGGTCTTCGAGACCGACGACACCGCCCCCGTGCCGCAGGCCGGCGAGGCGCGCGGCGCGGTCCCCGACCCGGAGTTCGCCCGCACCTCGGACGAGATCACCGCGGACGCCGGGACGCAGCTCGCCGCCACGAGCCCGTCCGAGTCCTCGGCCGCGGCGCTGCGCCGCGACCTCGCCGCGCGCCCCCACCTGCTGGTGGGCGCCGCCGCCAACGCCACCCAGACCGGGCGCATCCCCACCGTGAGCGACAGCGTCCTCGAGCGCCGCGCGACCCTCCTCCAGACCTCCACCCCCGACACGCTGGCCGATCCGCAGGAGGTCGAGTCGGCGCTGCACCGGGCGGACGCGACCGTCCCGTCCCCGCGCCGGCGCCGGCACCGGCGTGCCATCGCCGTGCTCGCGCTGGCGACGGCCGGGCTGATGCTCGTGGCCGGAGGGTGGCTCACCAGCGGCTGGATCAGCTCCCAGTACTACGTCGGCGAGCAGCAGGGCAACGTGGCGATCTACAACGGCGTCTCCCAGTCGCTCGGGCCCGTGAGCCTCAGCGACCTCGAGCGCGCCACGGACCTGCGGGTCGACGACCTCCCCGGCTTCGCCCAGGCGCGGGTGCGCAACGCCATCCCCGCGGGCAGCCTCGAGGAGGCGGAGCGGATCGTGCGCGAGCTGCGCGAGTCCGTGCCCGAGGAGACCGCCGGCCCCGAGCCTCGCCCGACCGGAACCGTCCAGCGGGCCACCGCCTCCCCCACCGCTTCCCCCGGTGGTGACGGATGAGCGCCCCCGCCGGGACCCTTCCCCGGGAGGAGCAGGTGGAGCCCCGCCAGAAGCCGCGGCGGCTCACCGAGCTGCTCCTGCTCGTCCTCGCCGTGGGCATCGGCGTGGGCGCGAACGTCCTCGTGGACCCCGATCAGCTCGGCTCGGGAGACCCCCACATCCTCGTCTCCGGGTTGGTGCTGGGCATCGGCGCCCTGGTCCTGCACGTGGTGCTGCGGCTGCGGGCCAAGTACGCGGACCCCTACGTCCTGCCGATCGTGGTGGCCCTCAACGGCCTGGGCATCGCCATGATCCACCGGATCGACCTCACCACCGACCAGACGGCGGCGAGCTCGCAGGTGGTGTGGACGGCCTTCGCCATGACGGCCGCCGGCCTGGTGCTCTGGTTCCTCAAGGACCACCGGGTGCTGCGGCGCATCACCTACATCTGCCTGCTGCTCAGCGGGCTGCTGCTGCTCCTGCCCCTCCTGCCCGGTCTCGGCCTGGAGCTCAACGGCGCCCGGATCTGGATCTCGGTGGGCGGGCGCACCTTCCAGCCCGGCGAGGTCGCCAAGATCACCCTGGCGGTCTTCTTCGCGGGCTACCTCTCGACGAACCGGGACCTCATCCTCCTGGCCGGCAAGAAGGTCGGCCCGGTGCGGCTGCCGCGGTTCCGGGACATGGCGCCGATGTTCGCGGCCTGGATCATCGCGATCGGCGTGCTCGTGTTCCAGCGGGACCTCGGCTCCGCGATCCTGTTCTTCGGCCTGTTCGTGGCCATGATCTACCTCGCCACGACCCGGCTGAGCTGGATCGTGATCGGGCTGCTGCTCGTGGCCGTCGGAGGGTTCTTCGCGAGCCAGGCCTTCGGCCACGTCGCGGCGCGCCTGGACTCCTGGCTCAACGCCTTCGACCCCGAGGTGTACAACCGGGCTCCGGGCGGCTCCGGGCAGATCGTCCAGGGCCTGTTCGGGCTCTCCTCGGGCGGGCTCTTCGGCCAGGGGCTGGGCCAGGGCCGGCCGGACCTCGTCTCCTACGCCAACTCGGACATGATCGTGACCGCGTTCGGCGAGGAGCTGGGGCTGATCGGTCTGAGCGCCGTGCTCGTGCTGTTCTTCCTGTTCGTCACCCGGGGCTTCCGGGCCGCCCTGGGCACCCGTGACGCGTTCGGCAAGCTGCTGGCGGCGGGGCTGTCCGCGGTCATCGTGCTGCAGCTGTTCGTGGTGGTGGGCGGGGTCACCCGCCTCATCCCCCTGACCGGGCTCACCACGCCGTTCATGTCCGCCGGGGGCTCCTCGCTGCTGTCCAACTGGATCATCGCGGCGATCATCCTGGCGATCTCCCACACGGCCCGCCGGCCCGTGGTCACCGGCCCGGCCACCGAGGCCGACCTCGCCGAGGTCGCCGCCTACGAGGCCGCGCTGCGGGAGGCGGCCCGGCGGGACGACCAGGAGCGCGCCGAGCGCCTCGAGCGCCGGCGCGACCGCCGTCCCCAGAAGGAGACGGACGGGGCCGAGGCGGACGGGGCGCACGACGACGGGGAGGACCGCGCCACGGAACGGCGGAGCGCCCGGTCCGACACCGTCCGCGGTCCGGCCGTGTCCGCCGACACCGCCGCCACCGAGCCGATCGCCGCCGCGGGCCCGGGCGGGCGCCGCGACGCCGAGGACGAGGACCACCACGGCGGCACCCCCACGGAGGCGATGTCCCGCCTCACCGACCAGGACCGCAGGGACTCCGGAGGGTCCCGGAGCACCGAGAACGGAGGAGCATCGTGAACCGGGCGATCCGACACACCTGGGTGGCCGGCGTGGCGATCTTCACCGTGCTGCTCCTCGCGCTGACCTACGTGCAGTTCTTCGCGGCCGGCACCCTCGAGGCGCACCCGTGGAACAACCGCAGCCTCTACGACCAGTTCGGCGCGGACCGCGGCGCGATCCTCGTGGACGGTGACCCGAAGGCGTCCTCCGTGCCCTCGGAGGACGACTTCGAGTACCAGCGCGTCTACGCGGACCCGCTGACGTACGGGCACCTGACCGGCTACTTCTCCCTGGTCTACGGCGCCACGGGGCTCGAGGCGGCCCTCGGCGAGGAGCTCTCCGGCGCCTCCGACGAGCAGTTCTACGACCGTGTGGTCTCGATGTTCTCCGGGAACCAGCCCACGGGTGCGTCGGTCGAGCTCACCATCGACCCGGAGCTGCAGCAGACCGCCGCCCAGGTGCTGCAGGGCCGGAAGGGCTCGGTCGTGGCGCTCGACCCGGAGACGGGCGCGGTCCTCGCCATGGTCTCGAGCCCCGGCTACGACCCCAACGAGCTGGCCTCGCACGACTCGGGCTCCGTGATCGCCGCCGCGGAACGGCTCAACGCGGACCCCGAGGAGCCCCTCGTCAACCGGGCCGTCGCCGGGGACCTCTACGCCCCGGCCTCGACGTTCAAGATCATCGACACCGTGGCCGCCCTCGAGTCCGGGGACTACACCACGGAGACCCTGATCCCGAACCCCCAGGAGCTGCCCTTGCCCGGCACCGACGTGACCCTGCCCAACTTCGTGGGCGGCGGTTGCACGGCGCGGGCCCAGGCGGACCTCGAGTTCGCGCTGGAGCAGTCCTGCAACACGCCGTTCGCCCAGATCGCCCTCGATCTCGGGGAGGACAGGATCCGGCGGACCGCCCAGGCCTTCGGCTACGGGGAGCCCCTCTCGGTCCCGCTCAGGGTGACCCCGTCGGTCTTCCCCGAGGAGCTCAACGACGCCCAGCTCGCGCTGTCCTCGATCGGCCAGTACGACGTGCGCACCACGCCCCTGCAGGTGGCCATGATGAGCGCCGCCATCGCCAACGACGGCGTGATGATGAAGCCCCAGCTCGTGGAGAGCGTGCGCTCCGCCGACCTGTCCGTGATCGACGAGTTCACCCCGGAGCAGCTGCGCCGCTCCACGAGCGCGGACGTCGCCGAAACCGTCACGGAGCTCATGGTCGAGGTCGTCGACGACGGGATCGCCCGGGGCGCGGCCGTGCCCGGGGTGGAAGTGGCCGGCAAGACGGGCACCGCCGAGATCGGCTCGGAGGAGGGCCTCAACGACTCCTGGTTCACCGGTTTCGCCCCGGCCGACGACCCGCGGATCGCCGTCGCGGTCGTCTTCGAGGACGTGGACGTGGCGACCGGCTCCACCCTGACCACCACGAGCGCCAAGCAACTCTTCGAGGCGGTGTTGAACAAGTGAGACCATCGTCGAGCACCGTCCTGGGCGGGCGCTACGAACTGACCGACCGGATCGCGATCGGCGGCATGGGAGAGGTGTGGAAGGCCAGGGACCGGGTCCTGGGCCGGATCGTGGCCGTGAAGATCCTCAAGGAGGAGTACAACGGGGACCCGAACTTCCTGCAGCGCTTCCGTGCGGAGGCCCGGCACACCGCGCTCCTGAACCACCCCGGCGTCGCCAACGTCTTCGACTACGGCGAGGAGGAGGGCTCCGCCTTCCTCGTGATGGAGCTGGTCCCCGGCGAGCCGCTGTCCAACATCATCGAGCGGCAGAAGACGCTCGAGCCGGACAAGGTGCTCAACTACATCGGGCAGACGGCCCGGGCGCTGGCGGCCGCGCACGCCCAGGGGCTGGTGCACCGCGACGTGAAGCCCGGCAACCTCATCATCACCCCGGACAACCGGGTGAAGGTCACGGACTTCGGGATCGCCCGCCTGGCGGACCAGGTGCCGCTCACGGCCACCGGACAGGTCATGGGCACCGCCCAGTACCTCGCGCCGGAGCAGGCCACGGGGCAGACCGCCACGGGCTCCTCGGACATCTACTCGCTGGGCATCATCGGCTACGAGTGCCTGGCCGGGCGGCGCCCGTTCACCGGGGAGTCGCAGATCGCGATCGCGCTCGCCCAGGTCAACGACCCGCCGCCGCCCCTTTCCGAGAGCGTGCCCGAGACCGTGCGGGCGCTCCTGATGTCGATGCTGGCGAAGGATCCCAAGGACCGCCCGGCCACCGCCGGCGCGCTGGGCACGGCCGTGGACGCGATCCGCCGCGGGGACGAGGACGCGGCGGTCGCGGCCGTCCCCGGGATGCGCCCCTTCCTCGACCTGCCCGACGACGACGCCACCCAGGCGTTCGAGCCGGTGCAGGACGAGCCGACCCGGCTGCTGGACCGCGAGCGCACGGCGGCCGCCGCGGCGGCGGGAGCCGCTGCGGCCGGCGCGTCGCGCCCCATCACCGCGGAGATGGACGTCGTCGAGGACCCCCGGGGGGCCGAGGACGACGCAGAAGGCCACGGCGCCGGCCCGGCCCGGCCCGAGGAGCGCCCGGAGCACCGCTCGGTGTGGGCCTGGCTGCTGCCGCTGCTCCTGGTGCTGCTCGTCGTGGCGGGGCTGCTGTGGTTCTTCTTCCTCCGCGATCCGGTGCCCGTGAGCCGGGAGCCGTCCCCCACGGGCACCGTCTCCACCTCGCCGGTGCCCGGCGACCCGCCCTCCCCCGCGGTGGAGACGCCCGGCGCGGCGGACACGGTGGAGGTCCTCGCCGCCCGGTACGAGGGCCGTCCCGTGGACGAGGTCGTGCAGGAGCTCTCGGACCTGGGCTTCCCCGTGGAGAGGTCGGGCCGGACCTCGGACGAGGAGGAGAACACCGTCCTGTCCCTGAACCCCGTGGGGCAGGTGGCGCGGAGCACCACCATCACGGTGGTCTACTCGACGGGCCCGGACACCGTGGAGCTCCCTTCGGGGATGGTCGGCCGGCCCGCCGATCCGCTGATCGACGAGATCCGGCTCCTGGGCGTGAACATCATCCGCTACGACGAGACCACCGAGGACGCGGAGCCCGGCACCGTGCTGCGGACCCAGCCTCTGGGCGGGTCCACCGTCCGCCCCGGCGACACCATCGAGATGTGGGTCGCCGCGGCCCCGGAGACCGCTCCCGCCCCCACCACCGGATCGCCCGCGTCCCCCGCGACACCGACCGGACCCGGCCAGGAGGACTGAGCCGTGCCGGGCCGGAACCCCGTCCCATCCCTGATCAACGACCGCTACGAGGTGGGTGAGACCATCGGCCGCGGCGGGATGGCGACCGTCCATCTCGGGCGGGATCGGCGGCTGGGCCGGCGGGTGGCCATCAAGGTGCTGCGCCCGGAGCTGGCCCGGGACGACACCTTCCACGAGCGGTTCAAGCGCGAGGCGCAGTCCGTGGCGGCTCTGAACCACCACTCGATCGTCTCGGTCTACGACACGGGCGAGATCCTCGCGGGGACCGACGAGGGCGTGGACCGGCCGTTCATCGTGATGGAGTACGTGCCGGGCCGGACCCTGCGTGAGCTGATCCACGAGAACACCGTCACGCCCCGGGAGGCCGTGGACATCACGCTGGGCATCCTCGACGCCCTGGAGTACAGCCACCGGGCGGGCATCGTCCACCGCGACATCAAGCCCGCCAACGTGATCGTGACCCCGGAGCGGCAGATCAAGGTCATGGACTTCGGCATCGCCCGGGCCGTGGAGGACACCTCGCCGGCGCTGACGCAGGCGCAGGCCGTCCTCGGCACCGCGCAGTACCTGTCCCCGGAGCAGGCCCGGGGCGAGTCCGTGGACGCCCGCTCCGACCTCTACTCCGCCGCGTGCGTGCTCTTCGAGCTGCTCACGGGGCGGGCGCCGTTCGTGGGCGGGTCCTCGGTGGACATCGCCGCCCAGCACGTCCGGGACCGTCCTCCCGCACCCTCCGAACTGGATCCCCGGCTCGGCGGGCGTGTCGACGACTTCCTGGCCAAGGCCCTCGCCAAGGACCGCTCCGCCCGCTTCCAGGACGCCGGGCAGATGCGCCGGGCGCTGCGCGAGCTGCGCCCGGCGGTGCCGGGGGACCTGGATGCCACCCAGCCGCTGGACGCGGTGCGGGCGCGGGACGAGGACACGAAGACCCTCCCGCCCGTCCCGGTGCCTGCCGCGGCGGTGTCGGGCCCGCCCACGGCCGAGGGAACGGCCGTGGCCGCGGCGCCGGTGGCCGTGGACGCCCGGGACAGCGGGTCGGCCCCCGCCCGGCGCCGCCGGCGGAGTCCTCTGCGCTCGGCGCTGCTCGGCCTGCTCGTCCTCGCGGTCCTCGCCGTCCTCGGGGTCGTGGCCCTCCAGTGGTTCCAGGACCAGCGCAGCGGACCGGCGCTCGTCGCCGTTCCCTACGTCGCGGGGATGGACGCATCGGTGGCCGAGACGGTGCTGCGCAACGCGGAGCTCGTGCCGCAGCGTGAGGAGGTCTTCGACGACGAGGTGCCCGAGGGCGACGTCGTCGGCACCGACCCGGCGGCCGACACGCAGCTCGAGGAGGGATCCACCGTGGTCCTCGGCGTCTCGAGGGGGCCCTCCGAGGTGGAGGTCCCCGACGACCTCGTCGGCCGGTCCGAGGAGGACGTCCGGGAGGCGTTGGAGTCCGCCGGACTCGCGCCCGCCGAGGCCACCCGATCGGTGAACAGCTCGTGGGTGCCCCAGGGGATGCTGGTCGCCACCGACCCGGCCGGTGGGACCACTGTCCGGAGCGGCTCGGAGGTGCAGCTCGTGCTGTCCTCGGGACAGGTGACCGTGCCGCAGGTCGTGGGGCTGAGCCGGCAGGAGGCCGTCGCGGTCCTCGGCGCCGACGCGGCCCGCCTGTCGGCCGAGGTCGTCACCACCCCCCGGGCGGGGGTGCGGGCCGGGCAGGTCCTGGGCCAGAGCGTCGACGCCGGCCAGTCCGTGCCGCAGGGCTCGACGATCACGCTCACCGTGGCGGTCGCCCCGGAGCCCCAGCCGGTCCCGGTACCGACCTCCTCGCCCGCCCCGTCGCCCTCCCCCGAGGAGACGGCGGAACCGGAGGAGGACGACGTGGAAACGGAGGAGCCCTCGGAGGAGCCGGCCGAGGACGCACAGGCGGGCGACGACGAGGAGGACCGGCCCGAGGCGGCGGAGCAGGCGGACGAGCGCGACCGCGAGGCCGCGGAGCAGGCGGACGAGCGCGACCGCGAGGCCGCGGAGCGGGCCCGCGACGACGAATGACGCGGGGCCCGCTCCGCGGTCAGACCGTGATCAGCGGGGACAGCGACGCGGCGGCCCGCGCCGCGCCCTTGAGCCCCACGAGCTCGAGCCAGTTGCCGAGCATGAGGTAGCCGCCCTCGGTGAGGACGGACTCGGGGTGGAACTGCAGTCCGTGCAGCGGGGCGCTCTTGTGCCGCAGCCCCATGATCACCCCGTTGGGGGTGCGCGCGGTGACCTCGAGGACGTCGGGCACGGACTGGTCCACCACGGCGAGCGAGTGGTAGCGGGTGGCCGTGAACGGGCTGGGCACCGCGCCGAAGACGCTCGTGCCGTTGTGCTCCACCTGGGAGGTCTTCCCGTGCATGAGCTCCTCGGCGTGGGTGACGGTGCCCCCGTACGCCTCCGCGAGGGCCTGGTGGCCGAGGCAGACGCCGAGCAGCGGCTGCTGCGTCTGCTCGGCGTGGCGGATCAGGGCGGTGCACACCCCGGCGTCGGCGGGAGCGCCCGGCCCGGGCGAGAGGAGGACGCCCTGGTGCTCGTCGGCGAGCGCGCACGCGGCGGCCTCGTCGAGGTCGTCGTTGCGGATGACCGTGGTCTCGGCGCCGAGCTGCTCGAGGTAGCCGACGAGGGTGTAGACGAAGCTGTCGTAGTTGTCCACGACGAGGATCTTGACGGTCACAGGTTCTCCTGGGAGTGGGGTGCCTCTCGGCGCGTGCGCCCGCCCAGCTTACGCGTCCGCGGGAAGGCTCGCACCGGGCGGCTAGACTGGTGCACCGGACCCCCCGCCGTGCAGACGGCCCGCTTGGTGACCAGGAGGATCAGTGCCCGAGTCCAAGAACCGCCGCAAGAAGCCCGCCCGCCGCTCGAACGGCTCCGGACGGACGGCACCGCCCGCCCCGACCGTCGACGCGGAGCTGGCGCGGCTGGCCGCGGAGGGTCTGCCCGGCGGCTCCACCGCCTTCGACCCGGAGGCTGCGGCCAACGCGGTGGCGCAGGAGCTCACCGAGCGCTCCCGGCACGGCTCCCCTGCGGCCCACGCACCCACACCCACCTGGTACAAGGCCATCATGCTGGGCCTGCTCGTGGTCGGGCTGCTGTGGCTCATCCTCTACTACCTCTTCCAGGGCGCCTATCCCGTGCCCGGGATCGGCATGTGGAACATCGGGGTCGGTCTGGCCCTCATGATGGCGGGCCTGATCATGACCACCAGGTGGAGGTGACCTCGGTGTCCCACGCCGGCACCGGTCCCGAGGACTCGCACGAGCCCTCCCCCAAACCCCTCAAGGACGAGATCGCCGAGTCCCGGCCGAAGGACGGACGGCGGCTCAACGCCGCGACGTTCGAGGTGCGGCTGCGCCGATGGGCGCTGCTGCTGCTGATCGCGGGGCCCGCGATCTGGTTCCTCGTGCAACAGCTCCGCTAGCACCGGTCACGACGCTCACGCCTGTGGCCCGCACCCCTTCCGGGGTGCGGGCCACAGGCGTGAGCGCGCGGGGCGGTCGCGCGGGATCAGGCCTCGGCCGAGACGGCCTCCTGGCCCTCGACGGTCTCCTCGGGGTCGTTCTGCGGTGCGGTGAACGCGACGTCGAGGCTGATGACGACCTTGTCGGAGACCAGGACCCCGCCGGCCTCCATCGCGGCGTTCCAGGTGATGCCGAAGTCCTTGCGGGAGATGGTGGTCTCGGCGGAGAAACCGGCACGCGTCACGCCGAAGGCGTCGACGACCACGCCGCTGAACTCGGTGGCGAGCTCGACGGTGCGGGTCACGCCCTTGATGGTCAGCTCACCGGTGATCGTGCCCTCCTCGCCCTCGAACGCCACGGCGGTCGAGGTGAAGGTCATCGTGGGGTGCTCGTCGACGGCGAAGAAGTCGGCGCTGCGCACGTGGGCGTCGCGGTCCGAGTTCTTGGTGTCGATGGACGCCATCTGGACCGTAGCGCTCAGGGTCGAGTTCTCGACCGGGTCGGTGACCTCGAGCTGCGCGTCGAGCTCGCCGAAGGTGCCGCGCACCTTGGAGATGCCGGCGTGGCGGACGGCGAAGCCGACCTCGGAGTGGGCGGGGTCGAAGGTCCAGGAACCGGGGACGAGACCGTTGAGCTGGGACATGGTGTTCTCCTTGTGAGCGACGAGCAATTGGTTGCTTCGTCAACTACTCTACGAGCACCTTAGTGATGTGTCAACAACAATCTCGGGGGTGTTCCCGGCGGAGCGCACGGGCCCTTCCGCCGGACGCTCAGGCCTCGGGGTCCAGGGCGGAGCGGTCGTTGAGCTCGTGGAACCGGCGGCGGTGGTAGACGAGCGGGACGCCCGTGCCCTCGTCGCCGAGGACGTCGACCACGGCGGCGTTGAACACGAGCGCGGGTCCGGCCTTGATCCGGGCCAGCGGGACCGCGCGCAGGACCCGGGCGACGCTCAGCAGCCGAGGCTCCCCGGTCTCCAGGTACTCCCACGGCATGTCCGCCCCGAAGCGCGGGGCCCCGGAGACGGCGAAGGACCGGGCGAGGTCCAGGTTCTCGGCGTCGAGCAGGTGCACCAGGAAGGAGTCGGCCTCGGCCAGCAGCGCGGCCGAGCCCTGTCGGGCCTGCAACGAGAAGCCGAGGATCGGCGGGACGACCGACACGGAGGACACGGAGGACGCCGTCAGGCCCACCGGCCCCTCCGGGCCGCGTGCGGTGATGATCGCGACCCCCGCCGGGTGGTGGGCGAAGGCCGCCTTGAACGCCTCGCCCACGTGCTGGAGGTCCTCGAGGTGGTCGGCCGGGATCTCGAGGTCGGCGACCTCCGCGGCCGCGCGCTCGGCCGGCGCGCCCGGCCGCGGGACCGCGCTCAGCCGGGGCTCCTCCACGGTCTGCTCCGGCGTCCTCTCCGGCGGGCCCCCGGCGGGCGCACTGTCGTCGTGCCCTCGGCGAGGTCGGCGTTCGTGGTGCTGGGCCGCCATGAGAGTCCTTCCGTGGAGAGCCGTAGGTGGATGCCGCCGGGCGGCCCCACCCGCCCACGCTAAGGCCAGAACCGGCGCGGGAGACAATCGATTCCATCGCTGACGGGGCAGGGGACACCCGACGTCACAGTCTTGCACGGGCACCGTGGCCGTGTCCGGTGCCCCGGGGTCACCGCGTCAGGCCCCGGTAGCCGCGCGCGTAGTGCACCAGCGGGTCGTCCGCCTGCGCCTCGGTGACCCCGCGGCCCATCGCGGTCACCTCGCCCACGACGATCCGGTGCGTCGCGGCGGTGTGCACGGCCACGGTGGAGAGCTCGAACCACGCGAGCGCCCCGTCCAGCACCGGGGCCCCCGAGCGCGGCGCGCGCCGGAAGGCCACGCTGTCCAGCAGGCCCTCGACCGGATTGCCCGGGCTCGCCAGCCAGTTGGCGGTCCTCTCCTGGTCACGGCGCAGCACGGAGAGCGTCCAGGCGCCGGAGGCCTCCACGGCGTCGCAGATCCGCCCCTCCTCGAAGAGGCTCACGAGCATGGTGGGCGGGTCGTAGGAGACGTCGAGGAATCCCGTCACGGTCGCGGCGAGGTCACGCCGCCGGTGCCGGGCGGCCACGACCGCGACGCCGGAGGCGATGTCGGCGGCGAGCAGACGGTAGGCGCCGACGTCCTCGGCATCGGGCGCCGCCGGGTCGACGAGGTGGGCCGGTGCGGGGTCGGGGAGCTCCATGCCGCCAGTCTGGCACGGGTGCTCAGCGGACCGCCCCGGACCGCCCCGTCATCCGGAGGGTGATGTTCAGCCGCCCGCCCTTCATGCCCAGCTCGGCCGCCCCGGTGCCGGGGCGGACGCGCGGCACCCCGTGGAACGCATAGCGGGAGGGACCGCCGAAGACGAAGAGGTCGCCGCTGCGCAGCTCGACGTCCCGGTACGGCGCCGAGCGGGTCTGCGTGTTCCCGAAGCGGAAGACGCAGGCGTCCCCGAGAGAGAGGGAGACGATCGGCGCGGCGGAGGCCTCGTCCTTGTCCTGGTGCATGCCCATCCGGGCGGCGGCGTCGTAGAAGTTCACCAGGGCGGTGTCCGGCCGGTAGTCCTGCACGTCCGGGCCGCCGGGCCCGTAGGCCTCCAGCACGGCCCGGCGGCCCAGCTCGGTCAGCCACGGGGGCATGTCCGGGGCGCGCTTGTGCTCCCCCGTGCGCAGGTAGCGGTAGGGTGCCCAGTCCCAGCCCAGCGTCGTGGAGCGCACGGACATCCGGCCGCCTCCCGGGAGCACCACGTGACGCATGGGCGCCGGGCCCACGGCCCACTCCCGGCAGCGGAGCACGAGCTCGCGCTGCTCCTGGGGCCCGAGCCACCCCGGCACGTGGACGGCGCCGGGGGCGATCTCGGCGCGCTCCCGCGGCAGCTCGAACAGTTCGGGCCCCGGAGAAGGGGTCGAGGGGTCGATCATGCTGCCGAGCGTAGCCGTGACCGCCGACACCGTGCGCCCGGCGCCCCGTGCCGTGCGCGACCGCGGTGTGGGGACCACCACGGCGCTCCCCGGGCGGAAGGAGTAGCGTGGAGGGTCCCCCGAACCCCAGGAAAGGCCCGCCGTGCCGCTGCCCCTGTCCGTCATCGACTTCGCCACCGTCCGCAAGGGCGCCTCTGTGGGCGCGAGCTTCGCCGACTCCGTGCGGCTCGCCCAGCACGCCGAGCGGCTGGGCTACCTGCGGGTCTGGTACTCGGAGCACCACAACATGCCCACGATCGCCTCCTCGGCCCCGGCCGTGCTGATCGCCCACGTCGCGGCGCACACCGCCACCATCCGGCTGGGCGCGGGCGGGGTCATGCTGCCCAACCACTCCCCCCTCGTGATCGCGGAGCAGTTCGGCACGCTGGCCGAGCTGCACCCCGGGCGCATCGACCTGGGCCTGGGCCGCGCTCCCGGCACGGACCTGCGGACGGTGCGGGCCATGCGCCGCGACCCCTCCGCCGCCGAGCAGTTCCCGCAGGACGTCCGCGAGCTGCAGGGGTATCTCAGCGGCCGCTCGATCGTCCCGGGGGTCAGCGCCGTGCCGGGCGCCGGAACGGACGTGCCCCTCACCGTCCTGGGCTCCTCGCTGTTCGGCGCCCAGCTCGCCGCGGCCTACGGGCTGCCCTACGCGTTCGCGTCCCACTTCGCCCCCGACGCCCTGGTGGAGGCCGTGGCCGCCTACCGCACCGGCTTCCGGCCCTCCGAGCAGCTCGCGGAGCCGTACGTCATCGCGGCCGTCAACGTGATCGCCGCGGACACCACCGAGGACGCCGCGGAGCAGCTCGGGACGGCCCGGCGCGAACGGGTGCGCGCCATGGTGGGCCGCGGCCGCGATCTGAGCGAGGCCGAACTGGACATGGTGATGGACAGCCCCGCTGGGCAGCAGATCCTGCACATGCTGCACTGGTCGACGGCGGGCACGGGCCCTGAGGTCCGGTCCTACCTGGAGGACTTCGCGGCCACGGCGGACGCCGACGAGCTCATGGTCGCCCCCGCCTCCCCCACCCAGGAGCAGGTGCTGCACTCCCTCGACGTCCTGGCCGGGGCCTGGGCAGCCGGCACCACGGCGGATCTTCCGTCCGGGGCGTCCCGACTGTAAATTCAGGGAGTCGCCGGCGTCCGCCGCCACGGCGCCGCCCCCGGGAGGCGCCACCCCTCCCGAAAGGTTCCCGCCATGCGCTCCGTCTCCGTCCGACGCACCGCCACCGCTCTGGCCTCGGCGCTCGCCCTCGCGGGCGCGGCCGCCTCCCCGGCCGCCGCGGCACCGCGCACCATCGAGCTCGTCAACCTCGGCGACTCCTACTCCGCAGCCTTCGGCACGGGCGGTCTCCAGCAGGTCGAGGACCTGCCCGGATGCTTCCAGGGGACGGGACGGGACCACGTCGACAAGCTGGCGTCGCACCCGCGCGTCGAGGTGACGCTGGACGCGGCCTGCGCCGGCTACGAGACGCACGAGGTGCGGGGGCTCCTGGGGGAGCAGCTCGTGGCCGACGCCCTCGCGGAGGCCGAGGTGGTGACGCTGACCATGGGGGGCAACGACATCGGGTGGGGCAGGTTCATCGAGGCCTGCAGCGCGCCCGCCGAGGCCGCCCTCGGACCGGAGCCGTGCGACGCCATGCTCGCGCAGGCGCCCGCGCTCATCGACGTCGCCGCCGCCTCCGCGGCCGAGACCGTCGCCGCCATCGACGCGGTGTCGGACGCGCGCATCGTGGTGCTGGGGTATCCGCGCCTCTTCGACGACCGGCAGGACTCCCCGCTGCTCTCCGCCGAGCGGGCCGCCCAGCTCAACTACTGGACGGACGAGCTCAATGCCGCCCTCGCGGCGGCCGTGGAGGACGAGGACGCCGTCTTCGTGGACGTCACCGACCGGTTCCGGGGCCACGGCGTCGGCTCGGCGGAGCCGTGGATCCTCTTCGACGCCGAGAGCGAGCACAACCTGCACCCGACCGAGCGCGGTTACCTCTCCGGCTACTTCCCGGGGCTCCTGGGGCAGGTCGCCCGGGCCCGCTGACCGGTTCCCGGCCACGACGAAGGCCCCGGATCGTCGATCCGGGGCCTTCGTCGTGCCGGTGCGACACCGGGTCCCGGCCGGGGTGCGGCCGGGTGGGCGTCAGGAGTTCTTCGTCTCGTCCTTGACGGACTGCGCCGAATCCTGGGCGGAGGACTTCAGCTGCTGGGCCTCGCCCTGGCCCTGCGACTTGACCTCCTGGGCGCCGGACTGCGCGGTCTCCTTGACGGACTGCGCGGCCTCCTGGGCCGGCTCCTTCATGTCCTGGGCGACCTCCTGGGCCATGCCCTTCGCGGACTCGACCGCGTGCTGGGCGTGGGGCTGGACCCGGTCCGCCGCGTCGGAGACGAGCTCCTGCTCCTTCTGCGTGGAGGGCAGCAGCGAGCCGACGAGCCATCCGGCGCCGAGGGCGATCAGACCGGCGGCGAGGGGGTTGCCGCGGGTCTTCGCCTTGGCCGTGGCCGGAGCGTTCTGCACGGCGTCGCGAGCCTGGTCGGCACGGTGTGCCGCCTCGTTCTTGACGTCACCGGCGGAGTAGCCACCCACCGTGGTCTCGTCGTCAGAAGAACCCATGACGCGCTCCCTCACTCCTTGCACCTTGTCCTGGACCTTGTTCTTCTGCCGCTCGACGACGCGCTCGGGCGTCACCTTCTCGGCGACGGCGTCGACGTCGGAACCGAGTCGAGCACGGGTGGCCTCGATGTCGGCCCGGATCTGTTCGGGGTTCTGCTGACTCATCGGTTCTCCTTCTTGGAGGGC
Source organism: Kocuria rhizosphaericola (assembly GCF_044462205.1). Lineage (NCBI taxonomy): Bacteria > Bacillati > Actinomycetota > Actinomycetes > Micrococcales > Micrococcaceae > Kocuria > Kocuria rhizosphaericola. Next base: position 42,800 of record NZ_JBISWK010000084.1, read on the forward strand.
TTCACGGTGTCCGGGATCTCGGTGACGGTCTCGCGGGTCAGGGGCAGCGGATCCTGGGTCGCGTCCGTCATCTCCCGCTTGCCCTTGTTGAGGTTCTTCTTGCCGAGGGCGGCCAGGATGCCGGCGATGACGGCCCAGATGACCGCCACGATCACCGAGGACCAGACCAGCCCCACGAGACTGCTCAGTCCCCACATGAGGGCGATGGACAGGAAGAGCAGGACGAAGTGGCCGGCCACTCCGGCCCCGGCGAGCATGCCGGCGCCCTTGCCCGCGTCCGTGGCGGACTGCTTGGCCTCCTGCACCGTCTGCGTCGCCTCGGCCTTGGCCAGTGCGATCTCCTGCTGGATGAGGGTGGAGAGGTTGGTGCTCAGCGACTTGAACATCTCACCGAGCGACTCGTGCTCCGCCCTGTCCTCGGCGTCCGAGGGAGGAATGGGATGGCTCATCGACGGTCGCCCTCCTGATCCGGGTAGACGGTGCCGGGCACGCGGTCGGTGTAGGTGCGGGCCGCCTCGCCCTGCTCGTCGGAGCGGTAGGCGTAGGGGTCGGCCGGGGTGTAGCCCGAGGTCTCGGTCGCCGTGAGGTTGCGGTCGTAGCCCTGGTCGTAGACCGAGCCGGTGGCGACTCCCGCCCCGGCCGGCGTGCCCTGGCCCTGCTGGCCCTCCTGGCCCTGCTGGCCCTGCTGGCCGGAGACGCCGAAGTACTCCTTGGCGCCCTGGCGGTCGGTCGCGATCTCGTCGCTGTCCTTGACACCGCGGGTGGCGCGACCGGCGAGCAGACCGATGCCGGCGGCCACGGCCAGGAAGGTGCCCGGGCGGCGGGCCGCGAAGCGGCGGACGTCCTCCAGCAGGTCCTTGGCGTCCTTGTTCTCCAGGGACGAGGCCACGGACTCGACGCGGCCGGAGACGCTGCCCAGCAGACCGGTCACGTAGTCGGACTCGGGCTGCTCGCCGCGGGACAGGGCGTTGATCTCGTCGCTGACGGAGCGCACGGTCGAGGCGATGCGGTCCTGCTGCGGGCCGACCTGCTCCTTGAGGTCGCTCCGGAGCTGGTCGAGGAGGTTCTGCGCCTGGGCGCCGACCTCCTGCTTGACGGCCCCGGCCTCCTCCTTGGCGGTCTCCTTGACGCGCTGGCCGGAGCCCGCGGCCTCGTGCTTCAGCTGGTTCGCCTCGGCCTTGCCCTTCTCCGCGGCGGCGTCCTTCTTGGAAGAGGTGCCGGTCTCGGCCGGACGGCTCGAGCCTGCCTGGTTGGGGGTCGGGTCATAGGGGTTGGTGGTCATGATTCCGCCTTTCTGGAACACTTGATAAGTCCACTGATGGTGCGGGCTGGTCCTAGCCTATGGCGAAGGCCGCACGGGGCCAAGCCCCTTCGCCGGATCGGCACGCCGTCCGCGCGGCGATCCCGCGTCGGCAGGCACTCACGGTGAGGGGCTGCCGCCGTTGACATTGAGGGTCTCGCCGATGACGTAGCTGGACTCGGACGAGGCCAGGAACACGTAGGCCGGGGCCAGCTCGGTGGGCTGGCCGGCCCTCCCGAGGGGCGTCGACTGCCCGAACTCGGGCAGCGCCTCCTTCGGCTGCCCGTCCGAGACCTGGAGGGGGGTCCAGAACGGACCGGGTGCCACGGCGTTGACGCGGATGCCCTTGGGCGCCAGCTGCTGGCCGAGTCCCTTGGTGAAATTGTTGATCGCGGCCTTGGTGGACGCGTAGTCGAGGAGGTCCGGGGACGGCTCGTAGGCCTGGATGGACGTCGTGTTGATGATGGATGAGCCCTCCGGCAGGTGCCGCAGCGCCGCCTTGGTGATCCGGAACATCGCCACGATGTTGACCGTGAAGGTGTCGGTCAGCTGCTCGTCGCTCAGGTCCTCGAGGCGCTCGACCGCCACCTGCTTGCCGGCGTTGTTGACGAGGATGTCGAGCCCGCCCAGTCCGTCCACGGCGTTCTCCACGAGTGCCTCGCAGAAGTCCTTGTCGCTCAGGTCCCCGGGAAGGAGGACCGCCGTGCGACCGGCCTTCTCGATGATCGCCTTGACCACCTGCGCGTCGGGCTCCTCGTCCGGGAGGTAGTTCAGGGCGACGTCGGCGCCCTCCTTGGCGAACGCGATGGCGACGGCCGCACCGATGCCCGAGTCCGCCCCGGTGATCAGGGCCTTGCGCCCCTCCAGGCGGCCGGTGCCACGGTAGGAGAACTCCCCGCGGTCGGTCTTCGGCTCGAGCTGGACGTCCAGGCCCGGCTCCGGCTGGTCCTGCTTCGGGGGCGACAGGACGGGGTAGCGCGTCACTGGGTTCTGGAACGCGAGCTGGTCCACCGTCTCCCGGTCGGCGTCCTCGGGGTTCCCGTTGCTCGTGTCGGTCATGTCCACTCCTTTCGTCGTGCGGTGATGTGAACAGCATACTGATCAATCGGCCGCGACGACAGCGGTTCTCTCTGGGAGAACAGAGCACCCCGTCCCCCCGGGGCGGGTGACCTGCCCAGGGCGCACGGGGTGCGGGGACGTGACGCCGCGGCGCAGCGGCCGTCAGGCCCCGAGCCGCCGCAGGAAGGCGTCCAGGGCGTCGTCGAAGGCGGCGGGCTGCTCGATGTTCGGGGTGTGGCCGGCCCCGTCGACGACGACGAGCTCCGCCCCGGGCGCGAGGTCGGCCATCCGCCGGCCGGCGCCGCCGTCGAAGGCGTCGTCCGAACCGACCACGACCAGCACGGGGATCCGGGCGCCGCGGAGCAGCTCGGTGAAGTCCCTGCGCTCGGCGCGCCCGCGCATCGCCGCGGCGGCCCCCTTGGCCGGGGCGCCCTGCAGCATGGACAGCACCTCGGCCGCGATCTCGGGACGGGACTCCGCCGTGTACTCGGCGACCATCTTGGCCAGGACGCTGCGCCCGTAGGCCTCCATGCCGCCGGTCAGGATGGCGTCCGCCGTGACGTGGCGGCGCCGCCTCCCGGCAATGTCCTCCGCCTCGGGGACGGTGTCGTTGACGACCAGCGCCCGGACCCGGTCCGGGTGCCGCTGGAGGAGCTCCATGGCGATCTGTCCGGACATCGAGAAGCCGAGCACGACCGCCCGGTCGATCCCCAGGTGCTCGAGCAGGCCGGCGACGTCGTCGGCGAACTCCTCGGTGTAGACGATCCCCTCGGTGACCTCCGAGTCGCCGAAGCCGCGCAGGTCGGGGGCGACCACACGCCATCCCCGGCCGGCGAACACCTCGATCTGGCGGGCCCACATGCTCCGGTCGTAGGCGTGACCGTGCAGCAGGATCAGCACGGGCCCCTCCCCCCGGTCCGTGTAGGTCATGGTGACCCCGTTGATCCGGGCGGTGGCGGGACTGACGTCGGGCATGGTGGGAGACCCCTCTCTCGGACGTTCGGCAGGAACGCTCCCAGGGTAGCGAACGGCGCCGCCGCGGGAGCGGGCCCCCACCCGCCGCCGGAACGGGCCGAGGTCATTCGACGACGCCGCAGGCCAGCCTTGACCCGGCGTCGCCGGTGCCGAGGGTGTCCTCGTCGGGGCCGCCCGGGGCGTAGCGCTCCGGGATGTTGGCGTAGTTGTCGGGGCCGGAGTGGATCATCACGGCGCTGCCGTCATCGTCGGAGACGAGGTCCTGGACGCCGAAGCGGTCGGTGACGGTCGTGAGGAAGCCCAGACCGTCCTCGGTCACGTACAGAGCGGGCAGGTCACCGGCGTGGCCGGGGTGCTCGGCGTCGTCGCCCCCGAGATGACCACCGGCAAAGAGGAATGCTCCAGTGCGGCCGGGGTCCCCCGGTGCGCTGCTGTCCGGCTCGCAGAGGGCGGTCCCGTGCACGTGCAGTCCGTAGAATCCCGGTTCGAGCCCCTGGATCTCGGCCACGACCTCGGTGCCGGTGGAGATCTCCGAGAACGCGACCGTGCCGACCTCGGCCCCCTCCGCGTCCTGGAGGACGGCGCGGGAGCCCGCCACGGCGGGGGCGGACACCGCATCGACGCCGGCATCCTCGTTCCCGTCCTCGCCGCAGCCGGCGAGCACCAGGGCGGTCGTTCCGATCGCCGCCGCCATCAGCCTGGTCCGTCGCACGGCTCCTCCTCCACGTCGCTGCCGGTCGCTGTTCCTCGACCATAGGCCCAGGTGGAAGAGCCTTCAACGGCTGGGTGGGGGGTTAAATGCGGGGAGCCCCCGACACGGTGTGTCGGGGGCTCGACCCTTGGGTGTGGTCCGGCGGTGTCCTACTCTCCCACACCCTTCCGGGTGCAGTACCATCGGCGCTGTGGGTCTTAGCTTCCGGGTTCGGGATGGGACCGGGCGTTTCCCCCACGCTATGACCGCCGTAACTCTGTCTCCCCCCGGGTGCCGCCCACCGCCGGAGCGGTGGTGGTGGGGGGGAAATCTGGTCACAGTCATCTGTTGTGGATGCTGCTGGGTGGTTCCTGGCCAACGGGTTGTTGGTTGGGAGCCGTATAGTGGACGCGGTGTTCTGTGGTGTCCCCACCGGTGGTCCCAACAGTGTTGGGGGGTGGGGGTGTGGTGTAAGTTGTCGGCGTATTAGTACCGGTCGGCTGCACACGTCGTTGGTTCGTGCTTCCACCTCCGGCCTATCAACCCAGTGGTCTAGCTGGGGGCCTCTCGCACCGATCGGTGCCTGGAAATCTCATCTCGAAGCGAGCTTCCCGCTTAGATGCTTTCAGCGGTTATCTCTTCCGAACGTAGCGAAGCAGCGGTGCACCTGGCGGTACAACTGCCATACCAGAGGTTCGTCCGTCCCGGTCCTCTCGTACTAAGGACAGGTCTTCTCAAATTTCCTGCGCGCGCAGCGGATAGGGACCGAACTGTCTCACGACGTTCTGAACCCAGCTCGCGTACCGCTTTAATGGGCGAACAGCCCAACCCTTGGGACCAACTCCAGCCCCAGGATGCGACGAGCCGACATCGAGGTGCCAAACCATGCCGTCGATATGGACTCTTGGGCAAGATCAGCCTGTTATCCCCGAGGTACCTTTTATCCGTTGAGCGACGGCCATTCCACAATGTACCGCCGGATCACTAGTCCCGACTTTCGTCCCTGCTCGAGCTGTCGCTCTCACAGTCAAGCTCCCTTGTGCACTTACACTCGACACCTGATTGCCAACCAGGCTGAGGGAACCTTTGGGCGCCTCCGTTACTCTTTAGGAGGCAACCGCCCCAGTTAAACTACCCATCAGGCACTGTCCCTGACCCGGATCACGGGCCGAAGTTAGATGTCCAGAGTGACCAGAGTGGTATTTCAACGTTGACTCCACGTGCACTGGCGTGCCCGCTTCACCGTCTCCCACCTATCCTACACAAGCCACACCGAACACCAATACCAAACTATAGTAAAGGTCTCGGGGTCTTTCCGTCCTGCTGCGCGTAACGAGCATCTTTACTCGTACTGCAATTTCGCCGAGTTCATGGTTGAGACAGCGGGGAAGTCGTTACTCCATTCGTGCAGGTCGGAACTTACCCGACAAGGAATTTCGCTACCTTAGGATGGTTATAGTTACCACCGCCGTTTACTGGGGCTTAAATTCTCCGCTTCGCCGTGAGGCTAACAGGTCCTCTTAACCTTCCAGCACCGGGCAGGAGTCAGTCCGTATACATCGTCTTGCGACTTCGCACGGACCTGTGTTTTTGATAAACAGTCGCTTCCCCCTGGTCTCTGCGGCCCTTACCCGCTCGCACCAGCAAGTGGTGTCCACGGTCGGGGCCCCCCTTCTCCCGAAGTTACGGGGGCATTTTGCCGAGTTCCTTAACCATGATTCTCTCGATCGCCTTAGTATTCTCTACCTGATCACCTGTGTCGGTTTGGGGTACGGGCGGCTGGAACCTCGCGTCGATGCTTTTCTCGGCAGCATAGGATCACCGAATCCCCCCACGAATGGGGGTCCCGTCACGTCTCAGGCTCATGTGACCCGCGGATTTGCCAACGGGTCGCCCTACACGCTTAGACCGGGTCTACCATCGCCCGGCTCGGCTACCTTCCTGCGTCACACCTGTTAATACGCTTACCTCCCCGGTTCAGGTCCCACGCTCCCCGGAGCCGGCGATGACCAATGGTCACCGCATGGCCCGGTTCGGGTGGTTAGTGTCCCCGGTTCGGTATGGGCGGTTCTTCGCCGGTACGGGAATATCAACCCGTTGTCCATCGACTACGCCTGTCGGCCTCGCCTTAGGTCCCGACTGACCCAGGGCAGATTAGCTTGACCCTGGAACCCTTGATCATCCGGCGGACGGGTTTCTCACCCGTCATTCGCTACTCATGCCTGCATTCTCACTCGTGTGGGCTCCACCACTGGGTCACCCCGCAGCTTCACTGCCCACACGACGCTCCCCTACCCATCGCACCACCTGAACCAGGATCATGTGCCCTGGTTGGGTATCATTGGTGCAATGCCACAACTTCGGCGGTGTACTTGAGCCCCGCTACATTGTCGGCGCGGAATCACTTGACCAGTGAGCTATTACGCACTCTTTCAAGGATGGCTGCTTCTAAGCCAACCTCCTGGTTGTCTAAGCAACTCCACATCCTTTCCCACTTAGCACACGCTTAGGGGCCTTAGTTGGTGGTCTGGGCTGTTTCCCTCTCGACTATGAAGCTTATCCCCCACAGTCTCACTGCTACGCTCTCACTTACCGGCATTCGGAGTTTGGCTGACGTCAGTAACCTTGTAGGGCCCATCGGCCATCCAGTAGCTCTACCTCCGGCAAGAAACACGTAACGCTGCACCTAAATGCATTTCGGGGAGAACCAGCTATCACGAAGTTTGATTGGCCTTTCACCCCTACCCACAGCTCATCCCCTCCATTTTCAACTGAAGTGGGTTCGGTCCTCCACGCGCTCTTACACGCGCTTCAACCTGGCCATGGGTAGATCACTTCGCTTCGGGTCTAGATCACGCCACTCACTCGCCCTATTCAGACTCGCTTTCGCTACGGATACCCCTCACGGGTTAACCTCGCGACGTAACACTAACTCGCAGGCTCATTCTTCAAAAGGCACGCCGTCACCTTGTAGGGCTCCGACGGTTTGTAGGCACACGGTTTCAGGTACTATTTCACTCCCCTCCCGGGGTACTTTTCACCTTTCCCTCACGGTACTGGTCCGCTATCGGTCATCAGGTAGTATTTAGGCTTACCAGGTGGTCCTGGCAGATTCACACGGGATTTCTCGGGCCCCGTGCTACTTGGGTACACGCTCCGTGCGGCAGCAACGATTTCGTCTACGGGACTCCCACCCTCTCCGGTCCGGCACTCACACCGGTTCGACTATCGTCCTGCACTCACACGCCCGGGCCGGCAGACCCGGGACGACGTGCCCCACGACCCCGATGATGCAACCCCTGCCGGGTATCACACACCATCGGTTTGGCCTCTTCCGCGTTCGCTCGCCACTACTGACGGAATCACTGTTGTTTTCTCTTCCTGTGGGTACTGAGATGTTTCACTTCCCCACGTTCCCTCCACACACCCTATGAATTCAGGTGCGGGTCACCACGCATAACACGCGGCGGGGTTTCCCCATTCGGAGACCCTCGGATCACAGCTCGTTTATCAGCTCCCCGAGGCTTATCGCAGATTACCGCGTCCTTCATCGGCTCCTGATGCCAAGGCATCCACCGTGCGCCCTTAAAAACTTGCCACATGATCACAGAACACACCGAATACCACCACCACCACACCCCCTCGAAAAGGAGCACGGCAGCGGCGTTTCCGGCGATCAATCACGAACACGGCACCACAACCGCACGAGAGCCCCGACCCCCCGAAGGAGGACGAGAACGCCCGCGCACCTGCGGCACCCGTTCTTAAGATGCTCGCGTCCACTATACAGTTCTCAAACAACAACCCGCACATCCCACACCCTGGCGGCCGGTCCCCCAAAGGAGAACCACCCACCGGCAGGACACCGGGAACCCGACACCACACCCCACCACACCGGACCCACCACCACCCCCCGAACAGGAGGACAGCAGCAGAACCCACCGCGACGGGGCCTGTTGTCTCAGGACCCAATAGTGCACCACGGACCACCCCGACCACCCCGGCAGCCACCCCTTCCACCACCACCAGCACGCGAGAACGAAGCTCACGACCAGCAGCAGGTACTAGGACGACACCGGGCCGGCACCCCCTCCACACCCCGGCGAACCAGGACACGAAAAGGCGAAGCGGCCACTTGCTCGTTGATATTCCACCCATGAGCTCACCCCACCAGCACCACGAACGGGCACTGAGGCGGGGGCGACCACCACACGGCGGTCAACGGCTCCTTAGAAAGGAGGTGATCCAGCCGCACCTTCCGGTACGGCTACCTTGTTACGACTTAGTCCCAATCGCCAGTCCCACCTTCGACGGCTCCCTCCCACAAGGGGTTAGGCCACCGGCTTCGGGTGTTACCAACTTTCGTGACTTGACGGGCGGTGTGTACAAGGCCCGGGAACGTATTCACCGCAGCGTTGCTGATCTGCGATTACTAGCGACTCCGACTTCATGAGGTCGAGTTGCAGACCTCAATCCGAACTGAGACCGGCTTTTTGGGATTAGCTCCACCTCACAGTATCGCAACCCTTTGTACCGGCCATTGTAGCATGCGTGAAGCCCAAGACATAAGGGGCATGATGATTTGACGTCATCCCCACCTTCCTCCGAGTTGACCCCGGCAGTCTCCTATGAGTCCCCACCATCACGTGCTGGCAACATAGAACGAGGGTTGCGCTCGTTGCGGGACTTAACCCAACATCTCACGACACGAGCTGACGACAACCATGCACCACCTGTCCACCGACCCCGAAGGGAAACCCCATCTCTGAGGCGGTCCGGTGAATGTCAAGCCTTGGTAAGGTTCTTCGCGTTGCATCGAATTAATCCGCATGCTCCGCCGCTTGTGCGGGCCCCCGTCAATTCCTTTGAGTTTTAGCCTTGCGGCCGTACTCCCCAGGCGGGGCACTTAATGCGTTAGCTACGGCGCGGAAAACGTGGAATGTCCCCCACACCTAGTGCCCAACGTTTACGGCATGGACTACCAGGGTATCTAATCCTGTTCGCTCCCCATGCTTTCGCTCCTCAGCGTCAGTAACAGCCCAGAGACCTGCCTTCGCCATCGGTGTTCCTCCTGATATCTGCGCATTTCACCGCTACACCAGGAATTCCAGTCTCCCCTACTGCACTCTAGTCTGCCCGTACCCACTGCAGACCCGGGGTTGAGCCCCGGGCTTTCACAGCAGACGCGACAAACCGCCTACGAGCTCTTTACGCCCAATAATTCCGGACAACGCTTGCGCCCTACGTATTACCGCGGCTGCTGGCACGTAGTTAGCCGGCGCTTCTTCTGCAGGTACCGTCACTCTCGCTTCTTCCCTACTGAAAGAGGTTTACAACCCGAAGGCCGTCATCCCTCACGCGGCGTCGCTGCATCAGGCTTCCGCCCATTGTGCAATATTCCCCACTGCTGCCTCCCGTAGGAGTCTGGGCCGTGTCTCAGTCCCAGTGTGGCCGGTCACCCTCTCAGGCCGGCTACCCGTCGTCGCCTTGGTGAGCCATTACCCCACCAACAAGCTGATAGGCCGTGAGCCCATCCAAAACCAGTAAAACCCTTTCCACCACCCACCATGCGATGGACGGTAGTATCCAGTATTAGACCCAGTTTCCCAGGCTTATCCCAGAGTCAAGGGCAGGTTACTCACGTATTACTCACCCGTTCGCCACTAATCCACCCAGCAAGCTGGGCATCATCGTTCGACTTGCATGTGTTAAGCACGCCGCCAGCGTTCGTCCTGAGCCAGGATCAAACTCTCCGTCAAAAAAACAACGAAAACATCAAACCCCGGCTGAAAATGCTGCCACCACCCCACGGAGGCGGAACGGCGACAACCAATCAACCGAATAAAACATCCGGTATCAACAAACATGGCACACTATTGAGTTCTCAAACAACAGACC
>NZ_JBISWK010000085.1:0-660 GCF_044462205.1 Kocuria rhizosphaericola
ACCGGCGCATCGTGAGGGCCTCCAGGCCCTCGGCGTCCACCAGGGCCAGGGCCGCGGTGAGCACCACCTCCCGGCTCAGCCGCGGCCGGCGCGCCTTCGCCTTGGGGGTCGGTGCGGGATCTCCGTTGGTATCGGGGTCTGTGGTGGGGGGAGGCATCGCGATCGGCATCCTTTAATAAGTGGGCTTTGCTTTAAATGCAGTCTACACGTACGGTCTACGGTGTAGGCAGGGCGTCGAGCATACGGTGCCCCCACGCCTCCCACTAACTGCACCGATGGCGATCCGCCCTCCGGTGCCCTGCCGAATCCGGCACCCTTCTTTTGCTTCTTCAGGAGATTCCTTTGACGAACACTGCTTCCCACACGGCCACCACCGCTGCTCACACGGCCGACGACACCGCGCGCCGGGCCACCGAGACCAAGGCCGCGACCAGGACCACCGAGTTCATCGCCTACCTGGGCGTGCTGGTGGCCATCGTCGTCACGGCCACCCTGGTCGGTGACGGCGGGGCCGAGGACGGCATCGACCTGTTCGATGCCCGTCAGGCCATGGAGTACATCACCTACCTGACCATCGGCTACCTGGTGGCCCGCGGGCTGGCCAAGTCCGGCAGCCGCGAGTACTACACCGCCTGAGCGCATCGCGGCCCCCGGCCACCC
>NZ_JBISWK010000086.1:0-18478 GCF_044462205.1 Kocuria rhizosphaericola
CCCAGGACGGGGGTGGCCGGGGGCCGCGGGCAACGCATCACACCTCACCGCACCACGTGAACAGGGAGCATCATGACCACCACCGATCCATGGATCCACGACCTGACCCGGGTGCACCCCGGGGAGCGGATCGAGGCGTGGGACGAGAACCACCTGCGGCATGCCGGGACCGTGAGCCAGGTGGCAGTCCACCTGGACGTGCTGTGGGTCCGCGAGACCGGCACCGGGATCCCCAAGCTGATCCCCGCCCGGGAGTACCGGCTGCGCCACACCCCGTTCGCCCGAACCACCTGATGCGACCGGTGGCGTGAGGCCCCAGCACGATGTGTGAGACCCGCCCGGCACGTGAACCCCGTGCCGGGCGGGCATCACCATCTCTGCAGGCCACCTACATCTTCACCTTCCCGACCGGGAGCAGCCACCGCATCAGAAGTGGCCTCGGCTCCGCGACCGTTCACCTGCTGCCCGGCCCTGTACGGCCCGGCGTATCCCCGAGACAAGGGGCAATCATCGTGCGAGAAAAGACCGGCCATCGAGGCCGGCACGACAGCGCACGATGCCCCGTGGGCTCGACCCGCCCCGTCGGACCGAGAGAGGTCCCCATGCAACCCGAATCCACCGAGACGGAGCTGACCACGGTCATCGCCTGCATCCGGAACATGCTGCTGTCCCAGGAACACGCCACCGCCGCGGTGCACCAGTTGGCCCAGGTCGCCCGGGACCTCATCCCTTCGGCTGCCGGTGCCGGGGTCTCGCTGCTCGACGACCAGGGCACCCGAACCAGCGCGGGGGCCACCGATCGTCTCGTAGAGGCCGCCGACGTGCTCCAGTACGACCTCGGGCACGGCCCGTGCCTGAGCGCCTGGGCCACCGCGAACCTCCAGCGCATCAACGACACCACCGACGACGACTGCTGGCCCCAGTGGTCGGCAACCGCCGACCGATCGGGGATCCGCTCGATGCTCAGCGTCCCGATGGTCTTCCAGGACCGGTGCCTGGGGGCGATGAAGGTCTACGCCACCGTCGCCCACGCATTCACCGCCCACGAAGAGCAGCAGCTGGGCCTGCTGGCCGCAACGGCAGCCACCCTGCTGGGCTCGGCTCAGTCCACGGACGCTCCGCAACGGCTCAGTGCCGCGCTGCAGGCCGGCTTGGAGGATCGACAGGCGATCGATCGGTCCACCGGAATGCTGATGGAACAACGGGCCACCGACCCGGACGACGCCCACTCCGTGCTGCTCACGGCCGCCCGAGCCCAGGACCGTCCCATGGCCGAGGTCGCCCGCCAGATCCTGGCGCGCCACCCGGACCCGGAGAACTGAGGCCCGGTGGTGGATCACGACGAGGTCGGGGCGGAACAAGCTCGCCTGCTGCGCGAGGTCATCGGCCGGGCCGGCATCGAGGGAAAACAGCTGTGGTTCCACTATTTCACCCTCGGTGGCAATGCCGGGCAGATCGAGGTCGAGGCCTAACTGCACCACTGCCTGGGCCTGCCCACCCTGCAACGCGACCTGCTGACCCAGGCCGCCAACGAACTCATCGACCAGCAACCTCCGTTGCGGGCCCCCTACACCTCCGAGCTGCTCGACCGCGAGGACTCCGAAGGCACAGAATGAACATCCCTTCCGTCGGTGCTTGCATCCCACTCTCCGGAAACGGTGCCAAGCAGACCTTGGCCAGCGCGGCCAAGGGCGGCTCCGTCCCTTCGCTTTGCAGATGGCCGGTTACAGGTCGTTCTCCAGGGCGACGAGATGCGTGTCGAACGGAAAGAGCCTGAAGCGGGCTCAGCGCCATGGGGCGTGTGGGCGTCGAGGGCGGGCAGGGCTCTTGCGTTCACGGTCCGGTGTCGCCGACGGTCGCCCTTCGCGGTGACCCGTGCAGCATCAGCGCCGCCCCGCTGAGGAGGGACACCGCGGCGGTGAGCACGAGCAGCGCCCCCAGCCCCAGGCCCGGGATCACCACACCGGCGAGGGCCGGGGCTGCGACCGAGGTGAGGGCCCCCACGACCAGGCAGGCCGTGAACGCCGCGCCGGCGCGGTCGGGCACCAGCTCCGCGGTCCAGACCGCCAGCACCGCCGATCCCGTCATGTACCCCACGCCGAAGATGCACGCCGAGACCATCGTCGCGGTCAGGGAGTCGCTGGCCAGCCCGAGGAGCGCCAGCGCCGCACCGACCGTTCCCAGGCACAGCGCGGCGACCCGTGCGCTGCCCATTCGCTGGGCGAGGGTCCCGGTCGCCACGCCCACCATGCCGGTGAGACCGATGGCCGCATACAGCGCCGGGACGGCTGCCGCCGGGAGGCTGCCGCGGTCGAGGGCGTCGGCGGCGTAGGTGAAGTAGATGACGATCACCGCGAAGTAGACGACGGAGTAGGCGCCCGGGACCCGCAGCGCTGCCGCCAGCGAGGAGGTACCGCGCCGTGCGTCCGGGCGTGGGACCGGGCTGGTACGCGGCACCAGGCGCAGGTTCACGATCGCGGCGGCCACCGCGGCGAGGGCGATGCCGGCCCAGACCAGGCGCCAGGAGCCCAGCGCGGCGAACACGGCCAGGCCGCCCAGCAGCAGCAGTCCGCCGCTGGTGCCGGTCGTGATGATCGCCAACGCTCTGGGCTGCTGCCGCAAGGACACGGCACGGGTCACGATGTCGGAGTAGGGGGCCCAGACCCAGCCGCCGGCGCTGCCGGCCAGGACGACGCCGACGGCGAGCACTCCGGGGGACTGCGCAACCGTCACGATCACCGATCCCAGAACGCCGCAGGCCCCGCCCACGGTCGTCGGCGCGCGCGACCCGTGGCGAGCGGCGAGCGGGCCCGCGAGCAGCAGGCCGGCCAGGTAGCCCGCGAACGTTGCGCTGGCGACCAGGCCGAGCACCAGCTCGGAGAGCCCCAGGTCTTCCCGGATGTCGGGCAGTGTCAGACCGTAGGCGTAGCGGGCCATGCCGAAGGCGACCCCGACCACCGCCGCTCCGGCCAGGCCGATGCGGTTGCCCGCGGAGAGTGTCATGGATGTCCCTTCATTGCGCGGCGCGCACCGGGGCCGCTGCCGGCCTCAGCGACATCGGCGCCACGATGCGCTCGGCCTGGGTGTTCATCGGTGTACTGCGGTGAAAGAACCGGAGAGCAGCTCGTGCCCTCGGCCCGGACTCGAGGCTGTTCCGATGGCTCATCAGCGTTCCGGTGTGGCGCCGGACCGCACCACAGCTCCGAATGCGAAGAGCCGATGTGCCCGGAGGTGACCGGGCCGATCCGGAAAGTCTCGGTGAACCGGGGCAGGTAGAGCCCGTAGCCGAAGCGCGCCAGCCCATAGGTCGCCGCAAACAACGCCATGCCGCCGACCACCAGGGCTCGCATCGCACCTCTCCCGGAACCACTACCAGAACGCTCGTCACACTACACCAAAACGCTCGTTCTGAAACGGTTGTTCCTCCACCGGTGTGTTGACCGCCGCCCAGCGAACTCCTGGGCACGGGTGCTCCAGGCGGCTGCTCGCCGTGTTCGACGCCCTGGCCTCCTACCGGTCCGAGCAGTACCACCCGTCACGCGGGTGCGCCTTCCTGACCGCCGCCACCGAGCTTCCCGAGGCCGCGGAGGAGATCGGTGACGTCCTGGCCGTCTTCCTCCGAGGCTTCCCCCGGCCACCGGTCTTCGACCCCCAGAGCACCGAGGATGGGCACCGGAGACCAGGGTGCTTCCGGTCCTCGCCGCGACCTGCGTCGGGGCTTCGCCCGCACCTCGTCAGTGTCTTCCGCTTGACCCGCCGCCTCGGTTTGTTCGTCCGCGGGTTTCTGCCCGGGCGCGGTGCCGAGTGTGGCCGTGGCAGGGTCAGGTGCCGACCACCAGCACCGAGCAGTGAGCCTGGGAGACCAGCGCGGAGCTCACCGAGCCCAAGATCGTCCCCAGTACCCCACCGGTCCCGCGACGGCCCACGACCAGAGGCCGGACGGTCCTGCTCTGCTCGATGAGCTGCTCCGCCGCCCGCCCGCGCAGCAGGCGGTCAGATTCGTCGGTGGCTGCTCACCGAAGACCTCCGTGATCGTGGCCTGCAACGCCTTCTCGCCACCGGCACGGACGGTCTCCGTGTCGATGGAGAAGTAGCCCTCGTAGCACTGCAACGGGTCCGACCAGCACACGATGGCCTCCAACGGGGCACCCAGGACCTGGGACAGCTCTGCCGCGACCCGGAAGGCTTCCTTGGCGTCGTCCCAGCCGTCCACGCCCCACCATGATGCGCTCACCCGGAGCAGGACCGGCCGGTGTCCGGCTCATGCGGTGTTGCCCGTTCCGGTTGCGGTGTCGGCTGTTCCGGCTGCGGTGTTGCCCGTCTCTGCGCGGGTGACCGGGATCTTCCGGGGGGCCTGCTGCTGGGTCTGGTCGCGGAGGGGCGCGCGGACCTCGAGCACCCCGTCGGCGTAGGACGCTCTGATGTCCTCCTCCTTGGTGCCTTCGGGCAGGGGCAGAGTGCGGACGAAGGACCCGTAGCGGATCTCCGAACGGTAGCTGCGCTTGTCCTTGTGCTCGGACTGCTCGCGTTTCTCCGCCCTCAGACGCAACGTGTCGTTGACCACGGCCAGTTCCACGTCATGGTCCGGATCGATTCCAGGCAGCTCCGCCCTGATCACCACGGTGTCGCCGTCCTGGTACTCTTCGACCCGCGGCCAGGCCACCTCGAGCTCCGCGCCGGCTCCCATGAGGCGGCGAACGGGGTCCAGCAGGTCGAAGACGTCCCGGCGTATCAGAGAATCCATCACAACGCTCCTCTCCAAGAAGTGCCGCCGACGACGGTGCCCGGCTCGTGCGGGCAGGTCGGGGCACCACCCACGGTAGACACACCCCGAAGAGGGCAGAAGACCAGGACGGGACGGTGTCTCAACCATGACCTGCTGGCCTCGACCCAGACCGAAGCAGGCCCCCGCCATGGCGCGGAACACAGTGCTCGGCACGTCCCCGTTCGTCCGCGGCCCCTTGTCAGATGTACACGTATGTGGCGTCCCTTTCGCACACTGTTGCGCCGGACCTTGCCGCGAGGATCCATCGGGGAGGACTCCGGTGGGCACCGGAGAAGTCCGGTGTCCCTCCCACCAAGAGGGACGGCGTCCACAGGCCGGAGCACCACGCGCAGGGGAGCGCCGGCGGGTTCTCTGACGAATCCTGGTGGGCACCGTGGTGGGTGGGGTCTGTTCAACGGCGCAGACGCCCCACCCTTCCACAGCCACCGGCCCCGCAGGCCGTGTGCCGACTGTGCCGATGAAACCCCTCGACGGAGAAGGACGCCGGCCATGGCAGGCATGCACGGCAGGTCGCCCTGGTCACCGGAGCGGCCCGCGGCATCGCGTGACCGAGGAGGTGGGGCGATCGTCAACATCTCGTCCATCGCCGGGCTGCACGGGTACGAGCGGATCCCGGCCTGCACGGCGGCGAAGTTCGGGGTGCGCGGGCTGACCAAGGCCGCGGCCCTGGACCTGGCTGCTGAGGGGATCCGGGTCAACGCGGTGCTGCCCGGGTCCGTCCGCACCTCGATGACCGAGGGCATGGAACCGGACACCACCCACGTGGCCACCGCCCGGTCCAGGTCACCGAGGACGCCCCGGACCGGGGCCAGCTCTGTCCAGAGGAGGAAGGCCGGTCCATGGCCGACGAACTCGGCATCGTGGTCCACATCGATCTGGACGGCCCACATGTGCTCCTGGAGAACACCGGGTGCCGGGCGCGCGCAGTGTGCCCTGTACCCGGTGATCCGTCGGGCCCGGCTGATCGACGGCGGCGTGCCCGTCACCGTTGATCTGCGTCGAACCCACCAGCGCGCCGACGAGGCGGCTGTCTCCCGGGTGGTCGTCCGGGAGCCAGGGCACCGGGGGACTTGGCGTTCCACGGTGGAGGACATGACCCCGGGAGATCCAGAGGATGCAGGCGTGCTCGTGTCCCCACCCAGGCATGCGGAAATCCGTGCGGGCGGCCTCCTGAGTTCAAGGCACCGCCGCGGATGTGCATGTGCCGGCCTGGGGCGGTGGCCGGTGCGGGCACTCCCGTGCCCGGGGTCGGGTCAGATGAGCCCGAGCTGCAGAGCCATGCCCATCAGGTCGTCGTAGCGGTGCTCCCCGACGATCAGCTCGTCCTCGCCCACGCGGCTGGAGACCGCCATGGGGATCGAGATCCGGTAGCCGGTGGGCGGGACCTGGCCGGTGGGCATCAGCATCGGCCCGGTGGTGCGTGCCCAGGGACAGCAGTCGCATCACGGCCTGGGGTCGTCCACGAACAGCTCCTCCAGTTCCAGCATGATTTCGGCATCCCGGTCAGGATCTTCTCCGCGTCCTGTCGGACGGCCCCTCTGCCGTGCAGAGGTTCCGGCGCCGCCGGGTCGTGGACGATGGCGTCCTGGGCGTAGAAGGAGGCGTACGTCGCAGGCCCGTGACCAGCGACGGCTGCCTGTCATCCACCACCTGGTGCAGTCGTTGTCCCCGTAGCCAGCCACGTGGGCGTCCACGGATCTCCGCACCAGCCGCTGGTGCCGGGCCGAACGTCTGTCGTGATGCGGGTCGAGGACTGCGGCTCGAAGGGGTCCCTTCAGTGGCGCACGATCAGGACCGGGCAGTGGGCGTGGGCGACCAGCGCGGAGCTCACCGAGCCCAGGACCATGCCGAGCACCCCGCCGACACCGCGGCGTCCGAGCACCAGCATCCGGGCGTTCTTGCTCTCTTCGACGAGCAGCTCGGCCGGGCGCCCGTGCAGCAACCGGGTGCTCAGCTGCACCGGGCGGTCCTGACCGAAGACCTCCTCGAGGGTGTTCTCGAGCATGCGCTGAGAGTCGGCGTGGAACGCCTCGGGTTTCAGCTCCGGGATGGTCCTGTTGGTGGCCGCGTACAGGGTGGGGTCATGCCAGCAGGAGATCGCCTCCAAGGGGGCGTCGAGTGCCTGCGCCAGGCGGGCTCCCTCCCGCAATGCCTCCTTCGAGGAGTCGGATCCGTCCACGCCCACGATGATGCGGTCGCCGGTGGGGGTCTTGGTCGGGGTGTCGCTCATGGCGTTCCTCCTGTGCAGTGGCGGGTCAGTGCCGGGTCACCGGGATCTTCGTGGTGGCCCGCAGGTGCAGGGTGTCGTTGACGACGGTGAGCTCCACATCCTTGTCCGAGGTGATCCTGTCCGGGTCGATGACGGGCAGCTCCGCCCGGATCACCGTGGTGGTCCTGTGCTGGACCTCCTTCACCCGCCGCCACGTCGTCTCCGGATCTGCCTCTGAGAGACGACGAAGGGGCTCGATCATGCCCAAGGCTTCCCTGCGCATCGAACCAGACATGACCTGACTCCTCGTGGCGAACTGATCGGGATCGGCCCGCCTGACCGGTGTGCTCGGTGCATGTGCGCCCCGACACCGGGCTCGGGCGCTGCACGTGGACACTTCCACGGTAGGCATCCGCAGCCGGTGGGGTAAGGCCTGCCACTGACGAGCGATTTCGTGACGCACTCGGTGGAGGACCGGCAGCACCGTCCCGGCTGCCACCGGAGCGGTGTGGTGCTGATCGTGGGCGTCCTCGAGCTCGGCCAGGCGCACCCTGCGGCGGGTCGGGGCGGCATGGACCGATTCGGGCGGGCGCCCCTCTCCGGCCCTGCCGTGGCCAGGGGGTGGTCCGGGGACAGTGACGGCACCCCTGGCCCGGGAGAAGGCAGGAGTGGCGGCGCCGCACCGGGGCGCAGGGTGCACGCCCGGCACCGTCAGGCAACGGGGCGGTGGGCATTGCGGACGGTGTGGAGGCCGGCACCGTGGACGACGTGGCAGTCGGTGATCCGGTAGCGGACAGCCCGGTTCACCTGCATCGACCTGCTCCCGTGAGCAGTGGCCGGGGCCTGCGCCACACGTCGTCATCTGGTCGACGCCGTCGTTCACGGCGCTCTGGTTCTCCCGGGGGAGGAGCGGAACGCCCTGGCGCCGGTCGCCGACGAGCTCATGGTCCACCTGGCCAGGGTCCCGGCCCCTTGCTGCGGCCAGTTGCGGGGCCCGCCCAGGCCGGCTCACCAGCACCGCCGACGGTGAGTGGAGCCGCAGGGGATCCCCGGGCGACCATCCATCGCACGTGCTCCGGCGGGCGGCGCTCCGCCTTCACCGCCGTCCAGATCGGCATCGCTGTCCGTTCGAGGAAGTCGAGCGGAAATCGTCATGGGTGGCGACTGATCCGCCGGTGCCGATTCCCACCGGGGCTGGAAGAGCAGCACCGACGATCCGTGTCCGGCCCTGTCCACAAACCGCAGGGATCGACGGGCATGGTCCTCGCCGGGGTGGTTCTGACCTCGTCGCGGTCCCTCGCCCTCGCCGTCGGTCCCGGACCACTCCTGCTCGTCGGCGGGCATGGCGTTGCAGTGCCAGGACGTCTGTCGAGGGGTGCAGGGAGAACCAGCACGATTGCCGGCACGGACCCTTGTGATTCGGTCTCGACCGAGGATCCGGTGCAGTTCTCAGCGCTTCTCGACGGCGGAGCGGAACGGCTCAGGAGCTCGCGACGAAGGGGGAGTGGTGCTCGTGGGCGATCAGCCACTGACCCCCGTGCTCCACGAACACCACGGTCGAACGGGTCCGGCCGGCGACAGGTCGACCGTGCAGTCCCAGACGAAGACCCCTGTCGCGATGGCCACGGGGCCGAACACGTCGATCCGGAGACCGTCGAAGCCGACGTGGAGGTCCTCCACGGCCGCGAACTGCTCGGCCTCCCTGCGCGCGCTCGTCTCGGCGTCCTGCCGGTCCAGCGGCTCCGCGTCGTCGAACTTCGTGAACTTGGGGCCGTCCAGGTGGTAGCTCGCCAGCCGGTCGAAGTCCTTCCCGATCACGGCGTCCAGGATCTCCTCGATCCGTGCGGCCACTGCCTCCTGCGAGGACTCGAAGGTGTCCGCGACGATGTCCGTGTCCATGTGGACCCCCTGGTGTCGGTGCTGGAAGGCCGGTGATCGCGACGAGGCTCGCACGCGGTGAGCCGCTCGGCCCGGGTGTCACCCTCCATGGTCCTCCCGTTCGGCGCCGTGGGGAAAGATCGCCGAAGATGTCGCGGCGGGATGTCGAGATTCGGCGGGCGGTTCCGTCCTCGGGGTGAAGACGGCCACAATGGGCCGTACCGCAGCAAGGAGGACATCATGGCCAAGTACCTGTTGCTCAAGCACTACCGCGGCGCGCCGGCAGCGGTCAACGACGTGCCGATGGACCGGTGGACGCCGGAGGAGGTCTCGGCGCACGTGCGGTACATGGAGGACTTCGCCGAGAACCTCAAGGGCACCGGTGAGTTCGTCGACGCGCAGGCGCTGTCCCCGGAGGGCTCGTTCGTCCGCTACGACGGCGAGGGGCGGCCGCCGGTCACCGACGGCCCGTTCGCGGAGACCAAGGACCTCGTCGCCGGCTGGATGGTGATCGACGTGGACTCCTACGAGCGGGCGCTCGAGCTGGCCGGTGAACTCTCCGCGGCCCCGGGTGCGGGCGGGGAGCCGATCCACGAGTGGCTCGAGGTGCGACCGTTCCTGACCGCGCCGCCGACCATCACGGAGTGACCCACGGTGGACGAGGCGCTGCTGCGGACCCTCACCCCCACCGTGATCGGGATCCTCGTCCGCCGTGGAGCCGATTTCGCGGCGGCCGAGGACGCCGTGCAGGACGCCCTGGTCGAAGCGGTGCGCGTGTGGCCGGAGGACCCGCCGCGGAACCCGAAGGCCTGGCTGGTCACCGTGGCCTGGCGCAAGTTCCTCGACGCCGCCCGCGCGGACGCCTCCCGGCGCCGGCGCGAGCTCCGGGTCGAGGACGAGCCCGCGCCCGGCCCGGGCGCGACGGCGGACGACACGCTCCAGCTGTACTTCCTGTGCGCGCACCCCTCCCTGGCACCGGCCTCGGCGGTCGCGCTCACCCTGCGCGCGGTCGGCGGTCTGACCACGCGTCAGATCGCGCAGGCCTACCTCGTGCCCGAGGCGACCATGGCCCAGCGGATCAGCCGGGCCAAGCGGACCGTCTCGGGCGTCCGGTTCTCCCGGCCCGGTGACCTCGCCACGGTGCTGCGCGTGCTCTACCTCGTCTTCAACGAGGGCTACTCGGGCGACGTCGACCTCGCCGCCGAGGCGATCCGGCTCACCCGCCGGTTGGCGGCCGGGATCCAGCACGAGGAGGTGGCGGGACTGCTCGCGCTCATGCTGCTCCACCACGCACGGCGCCCGGCCCGGACCCGGTCCGGCGGCCGCCTCGTTCCGCTCGCCGAGCAGGACCGCGGCCTGTGGGACACCCGCCTGATCGCCGAGGGCGTCGAGGTGCTGCAGGCGGCCCTCGCTCGCGGCCGCCTGGGCGAGTACCAGGCCCAGGCGGCCGTCGCCGCGCTCCACGCCGATGCCCGCACGGCAGCGGAGACGGACTGGTCGCAGATCGTCGAGTGGTACGACGAACTCGTGCGGCTCACCGACAGCCCGGTGGCCCTGCTCAACCGTGCCGTCGCGCTCGGCGAGGCCGAGGGCCCACGATCCGGTCTGGCCGCCCTCGCGGACCTCGACCCCGCCCTGCCCCGGTACACCGCCGCCGCGGCGTACCTGCACGAGCGCGACGGCGACCCCGTGGCCGCGGCACAGCTCTACGCCGAGGCAGCCCGGTCGGCGCTCAGCGTCCCCGAGCGCGAGCACCTCGCGCGGCAGGCCGCACGGCTCAACGCTGGACTCCGCGGCTGAGCGGCCGGACCTGGGACCGTCAGGAGCCCTGTGGTTCCGCTGCTTCCTCCGGGTGCTCACCGGTGAGGACGCCGGTGCTGGCCAGGCGCTCGGCCACGTCCCGCAGCTTGGTGTTCGTCTGGGAACTGGCGGTGGTGAGGATGACGAACGCCTCGTGGGGCGTGATCTTGAACCGCTCCATGAGCACGCCCTTCGCCTGGCCGATGAGGTCCCGGGTGGCCAGCGCCTCGTGGAGGTGGCCGACCTGCTGGGCGGCGGAGAGGGCCACCGCGGCGTGGGCCGCCACCAGCAGGCCGATCTCCTCGGACTCCTCGGTGAAGGCGTCGAAGTCGGCTCCGTAGACGTTGAGCGCCCCGAGCACGTCGCCGTCGGTGTAGAGCTGGAAGGCGAGCATCGACGTGGCCCCCGCGTCGAGGGCGGCCGGAGCGAACCGGGGCCACCGGTCCTCGTGGCGGAAGTCGGGCACGCGCACGATCCGCTCCTCGTAGGCCGCGTCCATGCAGGGCCCCTCACCGGTGTCCTCCTGCAGTCGGTCCACCGTGCGGGGCAGCTCGCCCGAGGCGGCCCGGGACTCGATGCCCCGCCGTCGCCGGGCGACCGAGATCGAGGCCTCCGCCACCCCGGGGATGAGGTCCAACGCGGCGTGGACCATGGCCTCGAGCGTGCCCTGGACATCGTCCTCCACCTGCAGGGTGCGGGCCAGGTCGCTCAGCCGCTGGGCCAGGTCGGCTTCCACGATCTCCGCCCGGTCCTCGCCGGGGGTCGTCGTGGTAATTTGCCCGAAATCCGTGCTCATCCCACCAGTCTCCCCCTCCACGCGTCCGGGGGCACCTGAATCGGAAAACAATTTGCTGCCGGGAAGGCCGGTGCGGGACCGGGTTCGACCGTGACGCGGTGTCGGCCGAAGGGCGTCGTGGACACCGGCGGTCCACAGGCGCACGATGGAGTTCCACACCGCAGGAGGAGCCATGGGCGAGGTCGGCCGACAGGCCACGAGGGCGGCCGGCGCCGCGGACGACGCGACGGACTCCCGAGGGTTCCTCCTCGCGGCACGTGCCGGCTACGTGGCGGCGGGGCTGCTGCACATCATGATCGGGGTCATCGCCCTGCGCGTCGCCACCGGCGGATCGGGCTCCGCGGACCAGTCCGGCGCGGTCGCAGCGCTCGCCGGCAGCCCCGGCGGCACGGTCCTGCTGTGGGCGTGCTTCCTGGGCTGCGCGGCGCTCGCCGTCTTCCTGTTCAGCGAGGTGTTCTTCGGCGCGACGCAGCGCTCGGACCGGGAGCGGTTGAAGCACCGCGTCAAGATGGGCGGCCAGGCGGTCGTCTACGGTGCCATCGGGGCCGTGTTCGGGACCTACGCGCTCGGGGGCTCGAGCGACAGCAGCCAGTCGACGCAGTCGCTCAGCGCCCGGCTCATGGCGCATCCGGCCGGCATGGTGCTCCTGATCGCCGTGGGACTGGGCCTCGTCGTCGCCGGTGTGTTCTTCGTCCACCGGGGCCTGACCCGGTCCTTCCAGGAGAACCTGAAGAGCCTGCCGGCCGGCACGGCCGGATCGGCCGTCGTCTGGCTGGGCACGGCCGGCTACGTGGCGAAGGGCGTGGCCCTGGGCGTGCTCGGGGTGCTCTTCGTCGTGGCCACGGTGCAGAGCGACCCGGAGCAGTCGACGGGTCTGGACGGTGCGCTCAAGTCCCTCCAGGAGCAGCCCTTCGGGGCGTGGATCCTCGGGGCCGTCGCCCTGGGGCTCGTCTGCTACGGGGTGTTCATGGTGGTCCGGGCCAAGTACCAGCGGATGTGACGACGTCCTCGGGGGACGGCGCCGGGGCGGCCGAGGATGCTGATCGGCCTTCGCCGGCCGCGGCACGAGGCATAGAATGGTCCTATCCGCATCGCGGTCACCGGGGGGACGCCATGTCTGAAGAGCAGCACACCGTCAACGAGGACACGCCGTCGTCGGGCTACCGCCTGCTGGACCGGCTGAACCAGATCGCCCTCAGGGTCTACGGGGCGGCCGATCGGGTCCCGCAGGAGACCCACGGCGCCGAGGAGAGCGAACGGGCCCACGCCTGGTACGAGGAGTGCCAGAAGCACTTCGTGATCGAGAAGGACGAGCACGGCAACGAGTACCTCTACCACCGTGACGACTCCCGCGGCGGTCCCCGGGCCGGGACCTCCCGCAACTGACGGCCCGGCCCTCGGACGGCGGCGGACCGGGGCTCAGCGCATCTCGCGCAGCGCGTCGACCAGCGGGGTGGTGTGCCGGCCGAGCAGCCGCGACAGGTCCCCGGTGACGAGGTCCAGGGCGCCGTCCTCGATGTTGGCGTCCAGGGCCACCAGGAACCGCGCGGTGCTCTCGTCCACGCCGGTCCGCTCCAGCTCCGCCAGGTGCTGCCCGGGCGTGAGGCGGCGGTAGGTCACCTCCCGGTCCAGGACCTCGGTGAGCGCCGCGGCGAGCTCGTCGAAGCTCCACGCCACGTCCCCGGAGAGCTCGTAGGTCTGCCCCGAGTGGCCGTCCTGGGCGAGGACCGCGGCGATCGCCTCCGCGTAGTCCTCGCGCGTGGCGCTGGCCACCCGGCCGTCCCCGGCACTGGCCAGGACCACGCCGGTGGTCTCCGCGTGCCGCAGGGCCGGCTCGAAGTTCTCGGTGTACCAGCCGTTGCGCAGGATCGTGTAGGGGAGCCCGGAGTCGGCGATGGCCTGCTCCGTGGCCAGGTGCTCGTCCGCGAGCAGCAGCTTCCCGCGGTCGGCGCCGAGGGCACTGGTGTAGACGAGGCGGGAGACCCCGGCCCGGACGGCGGCGTCCACCGCGTTCCGGTGCTGGGGCACCCGCCGGCCCACCTCGCTGCTGGAGATCAGCAGGACCGTGTCCGCCCCGGCGAAGGCCTCGTCGAGGGTCGCGGGGTCGGTGTAGTCGATCCGGACCGTGGCGAGGTCCAGCTCCCGGAGGGCCCCGAGCTTGTTCTCGTTGCGGCCGGCGGCCACGAGGTCGGGCAGCTGCACGTCCAGTCGCAGGAGGGAGCTGATGACGTGGCGGCCCAGCTGGCCGGTGGCGCCGGTGATGACGATGGACACGGTGTTCCTCTCGACGGGGCCCGCGGGGTCCGGTGGATCCCGCCGGGCGCGGCGGTGTGCCCTGTGCAACGGGCGGCGCCCGCGGGGTATTTCCCGCGTCCGCCGCGGGTCTGACCGCCTCGGGTCCTGCCCGGGTCCGGTGTCCGGGGCGGTTTTCGGCCGGTCAGGGGCGGGCGCCGGCGGAACCCCGGTTCCGGACGGTGAGGTGGAGCCGGTGCGCCGTGATGACCAGCGCCAGCCACGCGGCACCCAGGGTCTGGGCGACGAGCACGTCGGTGAACCAGTGGTGGCCCAGGTACACCCGGCTCAGCGCCATGCTGACCGCGAAGGCCGCCGCGGCGGCGATCGTCAGGATCCGGGCCAGGCGGGCGCGCTGCCGCACGACCAGCAGGTAGGCCACGATGCCGGCGATGACGAACGAGTTCAGGGAGTGGCCGCTGGGGAAGGACGCCGAGTGCTCGTAGGGCGGGACGGCGTCCGCCAGGTCCGGGCGGGCGCGTCCGATGAGGGGCTTGCCCGCCGTGGTCATCAGCAGGGAGCCCACGGCGGCCACCGTGATCAGCACGACCGGGGTCCAGGACCGCCGGACGAGGGCGAGGGCCACCATGACGGTCACCGTCAGGATCGGCATGCCGATCACCCCGCCCACGTGCGTGTAGGCGGTCACGAGCGCGTCGAGCGGGGGCGAGCGCACCGACATCGCCGTCTCCAGCAGGGGCTCGTCCAGCACCGCGGCGTCGTCCTGGTCCATGACGGACTCGTAGACCTCCGCCGAGGCGACCGTCATGGTCACCGCGATGCCCAGGCCGACAGCGAGCGGGACGAGGAGCGCCGCGTGGGGGCCGAGCCGCCGGGCCAGCCACCGGACGCACCGGACCAGGAGCTGCCCGAGGCGGGTCGGCCAGGTGGTGAGGTCCTGCTCACCCGCGAACCGGTCGTCGTGGCTGCCGGTCCGCCGTGGCTCGTCGGTCACGCTGTCCTCCTGTTCCCGGGCCCGGGCCGCCGGTACGACGGAGACTCACGGGGCGCCTGTGGAACGAGCCTACGGCGTCCCGCGCACCGGCCGATCGCCTCCGGAGGAACCCCGGCTCCGTGTCCGGGGCGGCGCGTAGCCTGGTGCCATGAGCCTCGCCCAGAAGATCAACCGTGTCGTCGCCCCCTTCGAGGTCATCTCCGACTACGTGCCCGCGGGCGACCAGCCCAAGGCCATCGAGGAGCTCGCCTCGAGGATCGAGGCGGGGGAGAAGGACGTCGTGCTGCTCGGCGCCACCGGCACCGGCAAGTCCGCGACCGCCGCGTGGCTCATCGAGCGCGTCCAGCGGCCCACCCTGGTCATGGTGCAGAACAAGACGCTCGCCGCGCAGCTCGCCAACGAGCTGCGGGAGCTGCTGCCCAACAACGCCGTCGAGTACTTCGTGTCCTACTACGACTACTACCAGCCCGAGGCCTACGTCCCGCAGACGGACACCTTCATCGAGAAGGACTCCTCCATCAACGAGGAGGTCGAGCGGCTGCGGCACTCGGCGACCAACGCCCTGCTGACCCGGCGCGACGTCGTCGTGGTCGCCACCGTGTCCTGCATCTACGGTCTGGGCACCCCCGAGGAGTACGTGGAGCAGATGGTCACCCTGCGCCGGGGGCAGGAGATGGACCGTGACGAGCTGCTGCGCCGGTTCGTGAACATGCAGTACGCCCGCAACGACGTCGACTTCCACCGCGGCACGTTCCGCGTGCGCGGGGACACCGTGGAGATCATCCCGATGTACGAGGAGCACGCGGTCCGCGTGGAGTTCTTCGGCGACGAGATCGAGTCCATCTACACCCTGCACCCGCTCACCGGGGAGATCATCCGGGAGGAGACCGAGATGTACGTCTTCCCGGCCTCCCACTACGTGGCCGGCGCGGACCGGATGGCCCGGGCCGTGAAGGCCGTCGAGGACGAGCTCGCGGCGCGGCTGAAGGAGCTGGAGTCGCAGAACAAGCTCGTCGAGGCCCAGCGGCTGCGCATGCGCACCACGTACGACCTCGAGATGATGGAGCAGATGGGCTACTGCAACGGCATCGAGAACTACTCGCTGCACATCGACGGCCGCCCCCGCGGGTCCGCCCCGCACTGCCTCATCGACTACTTCCCGGACGACTTCCTGCTGGTGGTCGACGAGTCCCACGTGACCATCCCGCAGATCGGCGGCATGTACGAGGGCGACATGTCGCGCAAGCGCACGCTGGTGGAGCACGGCTTCCGGCTGCCCTCCGCGATGGACAACCGCCCGCTGAAGTGGGCCGAGTTCCTGGAGCGGATCGGCCAGACCGTCTACCTCTCGGCCACGCCGGGCAAGTACGAGCTCTCCCAGGCGGACGGCTACGTGGAGCAGATCATCCGGCCCACGGGCCTGGTGGACCCCGAGGTGATCGTCAAGCCCACCAAGGGGCAGATCGACGACCTCCTCGACGAGATCAACCTGCGGGTGGAGCGGGACGAGCGCGTGCTCGTCACCACCCTCACCAAGCGCATGGCCGAGGACCTCACCGAGTACCTCATGGAGCACGGGGTCAGGGTCCAGTACCTGCACTCCGACGTCGACACCCTCCGCCGCGTGGAGCTGCTGCGGGAGCTGCGGATGGGCACGTTCGACGTCCTCGTCGGCATCAACCTGCTCCGCGAGGGCCTGGACCTGCCCGAGGTCTCCCTCGTGGCCATCCTCGACGCGGACAAGGAGGGCTTCCTGCGCTCGACGACGTCCCTCATCCAGACGATCGGCCGCGCCGCCCGCAACGTCTCCGGGCAGGTGCACATGTACGCGGACCGGATCACCGACTCGATGGCCACGGCGATCGACGAGACGAACCGGCGCCGGGAGATCCAGGTCGCCTACAACACGGAGCACGGGATCGACCCGCAGCCGCTGCGGAAGAAGATCGCGGACATCACCGACCAGCTCCAGCGCGAGGAGGAGGACACCCGGGAGCTGCTCGCCCGGCGTGCCGCCGCCGGCAAGAAGACCGCGCCCACCGGGGGGAAGGGCGGGCGGGCGGCCGTTGCGGCCGCGGAGGACAAGCTGCGCCAGGACGGGTTCACGGCCGCGCCCGCGGAGGACCTCGTGGACCTCATCGCGCAGATGACGGAGCAGATGCAGGCCGCGGCCCAGGAGCTGCAGTTCGAGCTCGCCGCGCGGATCCGCGACGAGCTCTCCGACCTCAAGAAGGAGCTGCGGCAGATGCAGCAGGCGGGGCACGCCTGAGCCCGCCGTGGGCGGTGGAGAGACGTGCGGCTCGTCGTGACGCCCCGGTCCGTCCCACTCCTCGGACGAGGCCGGCCCGCGGGCTCACCCGTCGTCCGGCGAAAGAACGCGCGCGCGCGCAGCTGCCCGCGTGGTTCGAGACCGGCTCCTTCGTCGTTCCCGGCTGTATCCTCCTCCTCGACCTGATCGTGGCCTTCATCGGCGTCGAGCTCGTCCTGCACGCCCTGCACGAGAACGAGGTGCCGTTCATCAACGGCGGCGAGCACATCGGGCGGGCCCCTGGAATCCCCACGTTCGTGTCCCCGGGCGTGATCGTGGCAATCATCGTGGTCGCCACGATCGCGTCGATGATCAGCCCCGAGGGGCGCTCCGCCCATGCGGCCGCGGAGCTGCACCGGGCCACCGAGACCTGTCGCAGACCGGGCGCCGAGCCGTCACGGGCGGCCCGCCCTCCGGGGCCGGTGAGCGTGCGAAGGACCGGGGCGACCGGCGGGCCGGGCCCTGCGCGCGGGACGGGGCGAACGGCTGTATAGACTGTGCTCAGCCTAGGGGAGTATCCCTCAGCGCTGTGGACGTCAGCACGTCGGGTGCCTCCTCCCGGCCGGACGCAGCGGCCGGGACCAGCAGAACGGACCGGAACGGTCCCGCTGGGACGGCGGAGAGACTTACGGCTGTCCCGTACTCGACCCCGAAAGCAGAACCATGGAAGTTTCACTCACTGTCTGGATCGTCACGATCGCGGCCATCGTCGGCCTGTTGCTCTTCGACTACGTGTTCCACGTGCGCAAGGCGCACGAGCCCCAGTTGAAGGAAGCCGCGATCTGGTCGGCGATCTACGTCGGCATCGCCCTCCTGTTCGGCCTGTACGTCCTGTTCCAGTGGGGCGGGCTGTACGCCGGGGAGTACTACGCCGGGTACATCACCGAGAAGGCCCTGTCGGTCGACAACCTCTTCGTCTTCCTCATCATCATGGCCTCCTTCAAGGTCCCCCGTGCGGACCAGCAGAAGGTCCTGCTCTTCGGCATCACCTTCGCCCTGATCGCCCGCACCGCCCTGATCTTCGTGGGCGCGGGGCTGATCAACCAGTTCGCCTGGGTCTTCTACCTGTTCGGCCTCATCCTGCTGCTGACGGCCGGGTCCCTGATCAAGGGCGAGCTCTCGGACTCGGCCCACGACGAGGCCGACAACTTCATCATCCGCACCGCCAAGCGCTTCATGCACACCTCGGACGAGTACGACGGCGACAAGCTGTTCACGATCGAGAACGGCAAGAAGGTCATGACGCCGATGCTGCTCGTGATGGTGGCCATCGGCGGCACCGACGTCCTCTTCGCCCTGGACTCGATCCCCGCGATCTTCGGCCTCACCCAGCAGACCTACCTGGTGTTCACCGCCGTGGCGTTCTCGCTGATGGGCCTGCGCCAGCTGTACTTCCTCATCGACGGGCTGCTGGACCGGCTCATCTACCTCTCCTGGGGCCTGGCGATCATCCT